>JAEYXI010000678.1 GCA_023428515.1 Pseudomonadota bacterium
CCCCACAATGGTGCCGACCGCCTCCGTCATCGCGCAGGTGCATGGCGTGACGAACGCGGTGGCCATCGAAACCGATATTCTGGGTGAGTTGCTGCTTTCAGGCCCGGGCGCAGGCGGCAATGCCACGGCCTCGGCGGTCGTGGGCGACATTGCGGACATCGCCAAGAGCCGGCCGGGCTTCCAGCACGGACCGGTCTTCGGCTGGCCGGCGAAGCAGCTCAAGCCTTACAAGAAAGCCCGGATGCGCAGCCATGCCGGCGGTTACTTCATCCGGCTGACCGTGCACGACAGGATCGGCGTCTTCGCGGCGATCGCCAAGCGCATGGCCGACAACGACATCTCGCTGGAATCGATCGTCCAGCACTCCGCCGACGCCGAGGCGCAGAAGACCGTGATCCTCGTTACGCACGAGACGACCGAGGCGGCGGTGCGCAAGGCGACCGACGGCATTACCAAGGACGGCCATCTGACCGACAAGCCGCAAGTGATCCGCATCGAGCGGGCGGGCTGACCTGAGCCCCGGCGCATCTTGTTGTCAGTTATGACAGCAGATGGGCTTTTCCCGGTTTCGGCCTTGCCGATCGTCGCCTATCGTCGTCGCGTGACCGGCGGGCAAAAAGCATAGTGGCGGACAAGCGCGTTTTCCTTGGCGTGAAACGATCGGCGACTGGGCTTTGCTGGGAGCACCGGCTGACCGAGCGCCAGGAGATGATTGCGCTCACCATAGCGCAGTCGCATGGCGTGCCCGACATCGTGGCGCGGGTGCTTGCCGGCCGGGGAGTGACGCCGGAGGAAACAGAACGCTTCCTCGATCCGACGATCAAGAACCTGCTGCCCGATCCCGCTTCGCTCACCGACATGGATCGCGCGGCCGAGCGCATCGCCAAGGCGATACGCGGCCGCGAGAAGGTCGCGATCTTCGGCGACTACGATGTCGATGGCGCGGCCTCTTCGGCTTTGCTCAAGCGCTTCCTCGCCTTCTACGGCGTCGAGTCCGAGATCTATATTCCAGACCGTATCTTCGAAGGCTACGGCCCGAACCCCGAGGCGATGCGCGAACTGGTCAGCCGTGGGGCGACGCTGATCGTAACCGTCGATTGCGGCACCAACAGCGCGCCGTCGATCGACGCGGCCTTGCTGGCGGGTGCTGAAGTGGTCGTGCTCGACCACCATCAGGTCGGCGGGCCGCTTCCGGTCGCCGTCGCGGTGGTCAATCCCAACCGCGAGGACGATCTTTCCGGGCAGGGGCATCTCTGCGCCGCCGGCGTTGTCTTCCTGACGCTGGTGCAGACGGCGCGCCTCCTGCGTATCGAGCGGCCCGACGCCCCGCAGCCCGATCTTCTCGCGCTGCTAGATCTCGTCGCGCTGGCGACGGTCTGCGACGTGGTTCCGCTCACCGGCGTCAACCGCGCCTTCGTGGTGAAGGGGCTGATCGTGGCACGACAGCAGCAGAACGTCGGGCTGGCGGCGCTGGCGCGGGTCGCTCGCATCGGCGAGCCGATCAACACCTTCCACCTCTCCTTCCTGATCGGACCGCGCATCAACGCCGGCGGCCGCATCGGCGATGCCGCGCTAGGCAGCCGGCTGCTCGCGACCGACGATCCGGTCGAGGCCGACCAGATCGCCGAGACGCTCGACCGTCTGAACCAGGAACGGCAGGCGATGGAGCAGGGCATGCTGGCCGAGGCGCGCGCCGAAGCTGACGCCGAGCTTGCCGGCGGCGCAGGGCCGGCGATCGTTGTCACTGCCAGCCAGAACTGGCATCCGGGTATCGTCGGCCTGCTCGCCTCGCGACTGAAGGAACATGCGCGCCGGCCGGCCTTCGCCATCTCCTTCAATCCGAATGGGGTCGGCACCGGCTCTGGCCGCTCGGTCACCGGCTTCAACCTCGGCAGGCTGGTGCGGGAAGCGGCCGCCCAGGGGCTGATCGTCAAGGGCGGCGGCCATGCCATGGCTGCGGGTATAACCGTCGAGCGCGAGAAGCTTGGTGCGCTACGCGCCTTCTTCGAGGAGCGGGCCGCGGCCGAGGTGTTTCGGCTTCAGGACGAGGAGGTGCTCGACATCGACGCGGCGCTCGCCGCGGAAGGCGCGACGCTGGACCTGCTCGAAACGCTGGAGAAGGCGGGGCCGTTCGGGGCAGGGCACGTCGCGCCGGTCTTCGTGCTGCCGCGTCACCGGCTGGAGGATGCGCGGCTCGTCGGCGCCAACCATGTGCGCGTCGATCTCAGGTCCGGCGGCGGCGGTCGCATCCAGGCGATCGCCTTCCGCGCGGCTGACACCGTGCTCGGAGATTTCCTCTTCGCCAATCGCGGCCAGACGGTGCACGTCGCGGGCTCGCTGTCCGGCAGCTACTGGAACGGCAATCGCAGGGTGGATTTTCGCGTGATGGACGCGGCACTGGCGAGCTAGGCGAGCACCGTCTGCACCCTTTGCAGGTCGCCGAGCTGCGCCTTGGTCGTCTCGTAGCCGATGCGGATAGCCTCGTCGGCGCGATGAAACTCCGTCAGCCCGATATGGCCGAGCTTCGGCTGCAGCGAGAGATCAGGCGGGTCGCCCGCGAGCCTCGCGCGAGAAATGCGATCCTGGATGATGTTGAACGCCTCCACCATCACGCCGGTCACGCCGATGCGGGATTCCCTGGCGCGGGCTTCGGTGTTGGGATGGGATGCCGGCGCGGCGTCCGGCTCGACCGTCAATTCGCCGGCGCTGTGCTTGATCACGGCGGCGCGGCCGAAGAGGTCGTAGTGAAGGTTGACGGCGACGACGAGGGGCTGCTCGTAGGCGCGGCAGACCGAGACCGGGACCGGATTGACCAAGGCGCCGTCGACCAGCACGCGGCCGTTGGCGGCGACCGGCTCGAACACGCCGGGTAACGCATAGGAGGCGCGCATTGCGGTGATCAGCAGACCGCTCGACAGCCAGATCTCGTGGCCGGTGCGGATCTCCGAGGCGACGCAGACGAAGGGCTTCGACAGGTCCTCGAAGCGGATGCCGTTCATATGCTCGCGCAGCCTTGCGTCGAGCTTCATGCCGCCGAAGAGGCCGTTGCCGCCGAAGTTGAAGTCGAGAAGGCCGAAGATGCGGCGCCTGGTGAGGCTGCGGGCGAATTCCTCGAGTTCATCCAGCTTACCGGCGAGGTAGCAGCCGCCGACCAACGCGCCGATCGACGTGCCGGCGATCATCGAGACTTCGATGCCGGCTTCATCGAGCGCCCTCAGCACGCCGATATGCGCCCAGCCACGCGCGCAGCCGCCGCCGAGAGCAAGCGAGATTCCCGCCTTCTTCGGAAGCGCAGGATCGGCAACACCGCCCGAGGATGCCGGGCCGTTTGCTTCCCGGACATCAGGCTTGCCGCGAAATGACGCCCAGTCGAGCATCATGATCTCCTTGTCCGCGCCGAGTTTATCCCGACGCCGTATCGAAATGGTGAATCTGTGTGCCGGCTACAAGCTGGGAGGTTCACGAGTTTTAGCTGGAAGGTTCACGAGTTGTTTCGATATGTCTTTTCCGCATCGAACCTTGGCTCGCTGCCATCTCCCGCAAGGGAAA
>JAEYXI010000680.1 GCA_023428515.1 Pseudomonadota bacterium
GGCAATGGCTGCACGCTCAATTCCTACCCCGTGCGCCCACGCTCGCGCGGCTCCGTCACGCTGCGCTCGTCGAACCCCGCCGACGCGCCGCTGATCGATCCGAACCCGTTTGCCGAACGCTACGACCTCGAGCGCGCCATCGACGGCATCGAGCTGTCCCGCGAAATCCTCTCGCAGCCGGCCATCGCCCGTATCATCGCGCGCGAGCACCTGCCGGGCAGGAACGTCAGCGGCCGGCGCGAACTGGAGAAGCTGGCGCGCGCTTACGGCCGCTCGGCCTATCACCCCGTCGGCACATGCCGCATGGGACAGGGCGCAGACTCCGTCGTCGACCCGCAGCTGAAGCTGCGTGGCATCGAGGGTCTGCGCGTCTGCGACAGCTCGGTCATACCGCGCATCGTCTCCTCCAACACCAATGCCGCCACGATCATGATCGCCGAAAAGGCCTCGGATCTTATCCTTGACTAAGGTCGGTGAAGGCGAGTTCGCGCTACCTGTTTCCCATCCGCTGATGATCAGCGCGCGTTGTACTTTGCGTCGACGTCGTCGATGGCCTTGACGTTGCCGGCGGAGCGTCCGGCCGGGTCGAAGGTCTCCTTGAGATACGCATCGGCGATCACCTTGGCGAGTTCGGGACCGATGACGCGCGAGCCCATGGTGATGATCTGTGCGTTGTTGGAGAGCGCGGCGCGTTCGGCCGAATAGGTGTCGTGGGTCAGCGCCGCGCGGATGCCGGGCACCTTGTTGGCTGAGATGCAGACCCCGATTCCGGTGCCGCAGACAAGGATCGCGCGGTCGTATTTGCCGGCCAGCACTTCACTGGCGACACGGTCGGACAGGTTGGCGTAGAAAGCGTCCGGACCGGCATCGGTGCGCGAGATTTCTGCCACTTCGTGCTTGTCCTTGAGGTGTTCGGCGAGCACCTTGGCGAGGCCTTCGCCGGCGCTGTCTCCTGCAACTGCGATCTTCATTTTCTTCTCCTTATTCAGAGTCTGGCGGCGCATTTGGCGAGGATGTCGAGATAGCCTTCGACCTTCCAGGCAGAGCGCCCGATGAACAGCCCGTCGACATGTGGGCAGTCGATGAGCTCTTCGCAATTCTGCGGATTGACCGAGCCGCCATAGAGACAGGGGATCTTCCGCCCCAGAACGTCTTGCGCGACAGAAATGATCTCGGCCTGCCTTGCGTCGGCATATTCGGAGGTGGCCGGGATGCCATTGACGCCGATCGCCCAGACCGGCTCGTAGGCGAGCAGGATTCCGGCAGCCTTCTGCTCGCCCGAGAGCCTGCCGAGCGCGCCGCGAACCTGTGATTCCAGCACCTTTCGGGCGCGTCCGGCTTCGCGCTCCGCCAGTGTCTCGCCGATGCAGATCAGCGGAACGAGCCCGTGGCGGACGGCGGCTTCCGTCTTCAGTCCGACGGTCTCGTCGGTCTCGCCGAAATGCTCGCGGCGCTCGGAATGGCCGAGCTCGACGATGTCGAGGTTGCAGTCCCTGAGCATCACCGGCGAGATTTCTCCCGTCCAGGCGCCTTCATCGGCCCAATGCATGTTCTGCGCGCCAACCTTGACGGAGGTGTCCGCCAATATCGCCTTCACCTCGCGGACGGCGGTGAAGGGCGGGATGACGAAGCGCTGGATGCGCGGATCGCGGGCGGCATCGACCGCGGCAAGCTCGCCGGCGAAGACGCGCGCCTCGGCGAGCGTCTTGTTCATCTTCCAACTGGTGCCGATCCAGATATCCGTCATGCGTGGATTCCCAAAAAATGCGTCACGGGACGATGGCCATCAGAGCCTGGGCTGTCACCTCGTCGGTGATCAGGCCCTTCAGACGCCCGCTCATCAGCACGGCGTGGATTGCCGCGACCTTCGAGGCACCGCCGGCGATGCCGACAATGCGGCTGTCCCTCGGTCCGTCGAGATCGACCGAGAGGGTGCGGGCGGTGAGGGTGGTTTCGATGACGCGGCCCCTGGCGTCGAAGAAGTGACCGAGCATCTCGCCCGCGCCGCCGATCTCCGTGATCGCGTTGATCTCGCGTGGCTCGATCATGCCGGTGGCAACGAGCTGCGCGCTCTCGTCCGCCGTCCCGATGCCGGCGAATTTCAGCGTCGTCCGGTTTGACAGATCGAATATCTCGCGCACGCCGCGCTGGGCCAGCAGAACCTCGCGATCCTCTGCCGAATTGGCGAAGAACGGAACCGGCATGACGTAGGCCTGTGCGCCGGTCTTTTCCGCAAGGCTGTGCATGACGTCGTGCGGGTTGGCCGCATAGTTGCGCGTCAGGCCGCCGAGCAGCGAGACGAAACGGATGCTGCCCGCATCGAAGTGCGGCAACTGGCGCACGGCGGCGGCGAGCGTGCGTCCGTGGCCCAAACCGATGATCTGATGCTCGCCGCGCTCGATCTCCCGGCGCAGGAATGCGGCACCGGCGAGGCTCAAGGCTCGCAGCGGCAGACCTTCTTCACCCAGATCCGGGGCGACTTCGCAGAAATCCAGCGAAAAGCGGGCGCAAAGCTGGTCTTCAAGCTGTGCGCATTCGACGATCGCGCCGTCGATCGAGACCTTCACCGCGCCGTCGGCAACGGCGCGCGCGATCAGCCTGTGTGTCTTCACCGAGGTAAGGCCAAGCCGCTTGGCGACCGCCGCCTGCGTCAAGCCGCCGGCATAGTGCAGCCAGGCCGCGCGGATGGCGAGGGAGTCTTCGGGGTCGAGTTCGCTTTTCTTCAACATGCGTCAGATATTCAGACTCTCGGCGCCGCTGTCGATATGGGGCGCCCAGAAAGCCACACTTTCCGCAATCTGGGGGATGACCTGCCGGTCGTTCGGCTCGCGCTCCTTGAAGGAGAGTTCAAGGCAGATTTCGTTGTCGACTGCGCCGCCCTCGGCAAAGGCCTTGAGCAGCGGCTCCGGCTGGATGCGGCCCTTGGCGTTGAATTCAGCAGTGAAAGGACGGTGGCCGCCCTTGTCCATCAGGCTCTGCTTGATGTGGATGATCGGCGACACCTTGGGCACGGCGCGCGCCCAGGCATACGGATCAAGATCGTCCGGGTTGGCGGAGGTGACGTCGCCATGGTCGATGTCGGCCATCATCCACATCGGCACAGCCATCTTCGCGGCGGTCAGCCGACCCTGAAGCGCGAAGCACTCGGCGATGGTCTCGCCGAACTCGCGGCCGATGCTCATCGGCTCCCAGAAAATGTACTGCAGTCCCGCAGCTTTCGCATGCTCGGCCACCTCCCCCCAACAGTCGATGGCGATCCGGATCAGTTCCTCCCGGCGCACAGGGTCGTCGAAGTCCTTGTAGGTGAAGATGGCGAACTGTGTGCCGACCGAGGCGCCGCCGAGATCGGCGGTGATGTCGGCGAAGGTCTTGAACCAGTCGACATAGTAGCGTCGCACGTCGCGGTCCGGATGGCCGAAATGGTTGAGGCGGCCGTATGGACCGGTCATGCCGCTCGTGACGCGCACGCCAGTGCGGGAAAGCGCTGACGACATCTGCCGGGACAGCCGACGGATGACCGGCGCAGGCCAGCTCGGGTTGATGAATTCATGGGTGAGCTGCAGGTCGCGGATGCGCAGCTCATGCGCGACGGTGTCGATCAGGTCGTCCGGATCGGCAAAGCGGTTGACCAGAGGATTGGTGTTCAGGGAAAGCGTCAGCGGCATGGCGGGTTCTCAGGCGGCGTCGGCGAAGTGCTGGGCCGAGAACCAGTTCGCGAAGGCGGTCTTCTCCGCCTCGGTCAGCTGGAGATAGTGCTTGGTCCGCCGCAACAGGATGTCGTCGGTGGTCTGCGCCCACTCCTTGGCGACCAGATAGCGGACCTCGGCCTCGTACAGCAATCCGCCATGATGCTTGCCGAGATCGGCGAGGCTCCCGGCCGTGCCGACGAGATCCTTCGTCCGCGCTCCATAGAGCCGGCCATAGTGGTGGACCAGCTTGCGCGGCATCCATGGATAGGTCTCGCGCAGGCCGTTGGCAAAGCTTTCGTAGTCGGCATCGGGAATTTCTCCCCCCGGGAGAGGAGCCTTCTCGGTCCAGTCGGCGCCCATGTTCGGGAAGATGTGCTTGAGGCGATGCAAGCCCCGCTCGGCGAGCTCGCGGAAGGTTGTGATCTTGCCTCCGAAGACGTTCAGCAGCGGCGCTCCGCCCGTCTCGTCGAGGTCGAAGACATAGTCGCGCGTAACCGCGGACGGGTTGCCCTTGCCGTCGTCGAAAAGCGGCCGCACGCCGGAAAAGGAATGCAGTACGTCCTGCCGCCGGAGTTTCTCCTTGAAGTAGCGGTTCACCGCGGCGAGCAGGTAGTCGATCTCCTTCTCGTCGGCCGTCACGTCTTCCGCGCGGCCTTCATAGGCCAGATCGGTCGTGCCGATCAGCGCCTTGTCGCCTTCGTAGGGGTTGATGAAGATGACGCGCTTGTCGTGGTTCTGGACGAGGTAGGCGTTCGCGCCCGCCCAGAATTTGGGCACTATGATGTGGCTGCCCTTGACCAGGCGCACGTTGCGCCGGGAGTTCGAACCGGCGACACGGTTGATGATGTCGGTGACCCAGGGGCCGGCGGCATTGACGAGGCAGCGGGCGCGGAAGGTGCGGGTTTCACCCGTAGCGCCGGTGGTGACGATCGACCACGCGCCATCCTCGCGCCGTGCCGAGGTAGCGGCGGTGCGCGTCAGGAC
>JAEYXI010000080.1 GCA_023428515.1 Pseudomonadota bacterium
CCTCGGCGCCGCGTCCGCCGAGGTCGCCGGGGACGGCCGCCTCGACGAGGCCGGCTTCCTTCAGCATCTTGTAATTGCCGGCGACGAAACGATCGTCCTCGTCGGCCTTTACCGCATTGGCTGCGAAGCCGGGCGCCAGACGCTCGGCGATCTCGACGATGGTCTCGGTCTCTGTCCCATTGTTTGTCGCGTGCATCTTGAGTGCATTGCTGGCAGTCATCTCGTCAGCTCCTTGTCATTGAGGGTCGCGAAAATCGTATCGAGCCGGCCGGAGGTCCAGTTTCAGAACTGTACCGGCAAGAGCGACCGTTCCGTCGAGGCAGGCTACGTATTTGCCGCCGGTAACGGCCGTGCTGCTCCGGCGGCAAGAAACGGAAACCGGCCGGTTTCAGAGTGTTGGCGACGGGGGAAGGAGGGTGAACTCATGCCTGAGCGTATTGGCTATGGACAATTCTGTCCGGTTTCGATGGCAGCCGAGGTCTTCTGCTCGCGCTGGACGCCGCTGATCCTCCGCGAACTGCTGGCGGGCACTTCGCGCTTCAACGACCTCAGGCGCGGCGTGCCACGCATGTCGCCGGCGCTGCTATCCAAGCGATTGAAGGAACTGGAGAAGGCCGGCGTCATCACGGTGGCGCGCGGCAAGGGCTCGTCCGTCGAATACGGGCTCACTCCCGCCGGGCGGGACCTAAAGGACGTGGTGGTCGGGCTCGGCCTCTGGGGATCGCGCTGGGTGGAATCGCAGCTGTCGCTGCGCAACCTCGACCCGACGCTCCTGATGTGGGACATGCGCCGCCGGCTGGTGCCGGAGCCGCTGCCGCGCCGCCGCTGCACGATACAGTTTCAATATCCCGAACTGCCGCCGGCCAAGCAGAACTACTGGCTGGTCGTGGACGACGGCGTCGTCGACCTCTGCTACTACGATCCCGGCTTCGAGGTAGATCTCCTGGTGCGCTCGCCGCTGAGGACGATGACCGCGGTCTGGATGGGCGTGGCGCGGTTGCGGCACGAGATCGACACGGGAGCGATCGAAGTCGACGGCGACCGGGCGCTTGCGGGCGCGATCCAGCAATGGCTGGGGCTCAGTCCCTTCGCACGCGAGCAGGCGAAAGAGGCGGCCTGAGATTCTGGTGAGGCCGGCTGACCTGGATCTCGCCGAGCGTGGTCCGGTGCGTCAGAAACCGGTCTCGATGCGCTCGAAGATGACGTTGGTGAAGGCGGAAATCTGCGCGCCGATGAAGGGGCCGGTGAAGGCGACGACCAGCATGATCGCGACGATCTTCGGCACGAAGGTGAGCGTGATTTCCTGAATCTGGGTCAGCGCCTGGACGAGTGCGATGCCGACGCCGACCAGCATGGCGGCCGCGACCGAGGGACCTGACGCCATGAGGACGGTCCAGATGGCGTACTGGACGATGTCGAGCGCGTCGGCCTCATTCATGTTCTATCTCCGAACCGGCGCCCGGACCCGCTAGGAAATCTTCACGCCCGGGCCGACCACCACTTCCTTGCCGCCCTCGAGCACCGCGACGATGCCGTCGGAGAAGAGGCGCACCTCCGTGACCTTGCCTGTGGTCTCGCCGTCGGCCGAGGTGATGGTGCGGCCGATGATGGCGTCGGCCTGAGCCAATGTAGAGGACTGCAGCATCTGGTCGAGCTTGGTGTTCATCTGCACCGACTGCTCGACCTGGCTGAAGGCGGCGAGCTGGGCCATGTACTGGGTGGAGTCCATGGGATTGGTCGGGTCCTGGTTCTTCATCTGCGCGACGAGGAGCTTCAGGAAGGACTGGTAGTCGACCTGGGTCTTCGAGACGGCGTCGGGCTGGTTCGTGTAGGTGGACGCGCTGGTCGGCGGAACGGTCATGCTCATGATGCGGCTCCGGCTTTTGCGCGACGCGGTTCGGCCGGGCGCTGCTTGGCCTGATGTTCCCCGGCCTGATGTTTCCTGGCGGGCGCGTCGTCGTTGCCGCCGAGCGCCTTCTGCTCCAGCGGATAGAGGCCGCGGATCGCCTTCAGCGCCTCATAGACGTGACCCTCGCCGACCATGCGGTCGATATGCTTCAGAGTGCCCGATATCTCGGGATCGCTGAAGCTCGCGATCATCAGCGGCAGCGAGCGGCGGAACATCTCGTAGGCGTCGTTGGCGCCGGTCGGGTTCATCAGCATGACCTGCAGGATGAAATAGAGCTGGCGCAGCGGCGTCGACGCCTCGTCGATCTGCAGCACATGGCTTTCGAGCAGGAATTGCATGTCGTTCAGGAGTTCGATCGTGACCTTGCGGTCGACCTTGATGACGGCGCCGTTGAGATAGATCTTCTCGTTCGGCTTCAGCGATATCTTCAGCGTGTTCTTCATTGGATACCGTCCCGGATGATCTGGGAGACCTCGATGAGGCCGTCGAAATTGTCGGATCGGCCCTGGCGAACGTCCTCGGCCTCGCGCAGCAGCCAGAGCCCGATCGAGATCAGGTTGGCGCGCAGCTCCTTGGGCAGGGCGTTTTCGGGGCTGCCGAGATCCTCGACCAGCGAGGTCCAGACACGGTTGAGGAAGTGGAGCGCCTCGATCGCCTCCATCGAGTCGCTGCCGACGGCACGCGCGGCGATCAGAAGGTCGATGGAGCGCGTGAGCAGCTGACGCTCGCGATCCTTGGCGTCGGCCACCGAGTCGGTCTGAATGTCGGCGTAGGAAAATTGATACATGGGTTTCCCGTCTGGTGTGCCGTTAGCCTAGAAAACGAAGCAGGCTGAGCTGCTGGATGCGCGCGGTGATCGCGTAGGACGTTTCGATCTGCGAGAGCAGTTCGCTGACGCGGTTTGCGGCCTCGTAGGGGTCGACGCCCTCGGTTTCCAAAAGCGAATTCTCGAAGAGGTTGGCCTGCATCTTGACGCGCTCGCTGGCGGCGGCGATGCGCTGTTCGATCACGCCGGTTTCGGACTGGAGCTGGGCAAGCGACGCGAGGGATTCGCCGACGACGCCGACCATGCGGTCGACCAGCGCATCGCGGGCGGCGACGCTCAGATTGCCGTCGAACAGATCGCCAACCGCGGCAGCCGCCATGGCAAGCTTGCGGATCGCCTCGTTGTTGCCGCTGACGGAGGTGTCGCTGGTCTCGTTGAGCGCAATGCGGCTGACGATCGCCTGATCGGTGGCGTTCGACCAATTCGCCTGCCAGCCGGCGCCGAGGAACTGCGGCTCCAGCGTGTTGGTCATGAAGGCTTCCATCTCGGCCGTGGTTATGCCGGCGGCCAGCGGATCGGTCTGGGCGAAGCCGAAATGGGCCTGGAAGGCAGCGTCGAAAGCGGTTTTCGCCGGCGAACCCGCGTCGAAGCCGTCTATCGGCCGCACATCCGTGTTGATGCCGGCGAAGATATACTCGCCGTTGATCGGCGTGTTGAGGATCGAGGTGAGCGCCGAGAGCGCCGTGCGTCCGCTGTCGCGGGTTACCGATTGCGGGGCGTCGCCTGACGAGCTCGCGGTGAGGACGGAGAGGAATTCCTGGGCTGCGCTGCCGATGTTGGTGAGCGATTCCTGCGTGGCCTTCAGCCGCGCGGAGATGAGGCCGTTGGAATCGACGATGCCGTTCAGGCGCTCGATGTCGCGCGTGAAGGTGACCGTCTGTGCAGTCCTCGCCCCGAGGACGATGCCGCTGTCGAAGACCTTGCCGGTGTCGCGTTCCTTCTGCGCCTTCGCCAGCGCAGCCTGCGTCTCCATCGTGGAATAGCGAAGGGACTGGGAGATGGAGAGGGAAGAGACGAACGACGTTTTCATGGCGCTATCTCACCGCATCGAGAAGTGCGGCGAGCATCTCGTCGACCGCCCTGAGCAATCGCGACGACGCTTCATAGGAATGTTCGAGGTCGAGCAGCAGCGACATTTCCATATCGATGTTCACGCCCGTTTCGTTGGAGAGCGCCTCTGCAGTCCGCACGGCCAGCGCTTCCTTGGAGTCGGCGGCGTCCGAAGCCGCCTTGCGCATGCCGTCGAACCAGCCGATCGAGTTGGTCGAATAGTCGCTTAGGGTCGCGGTCGCGGCGATGCCGGTGGACGGGTCGAAGGCCATCGGCGCATTCATGCGG
>JAEYXI010000033.1 GCA_023428515.1 Pseudomonadota bacterium
CCTCGTGCTGGTCGGCGCGATCGGCGTGGAATCGCCGCGCTGGCTGGTCAAGGCGGGACGGCGCGACGAAGCGCGCGCGGTGCTCGCCAGGGTGGCGCCGGAGGCCGACGCGGCGGCGCGGCTCGCATCGATCGAGCACACGCTGGGCGAGGAGGCGGGCAGCGCCTCATGGCGCGACGTCTTCGATCCCAGATGGCGGCGGCCGCTGACGATCGCGCTCGGCCTCGCAGTCTTCCAGCAGATTACCGGCATCAACGCGATCATCTATTACGCCAACCAGATTTTCGCGTCGGCCGGCTTCGCCACGCCGGAAGCGCAGACGACGGCGACGACCTGGGCGGTCGGCGGCGTCAACGTCGCGGCGACCTTCATCGCCATAGCCTTCATCGACAAGCTCGGCCGCCGGCCGCTGCTGCTCGCGGGTCTCGTCGGCATGGGGCTGGCGCTGCTGGTGGTCGGCCTGGCCTTCCTGTCGATCGAGGGGCAGCCCGCCGGCAACGGCCCGAGCACGGCCGGCATCGTGACGCTCGTCGCGCTTGTCGTCTTCATCATCTCCTTCGCCTTCTCGCTCGGACCGGTCGTGTGGACCGTCATCAGCGAGGTGTTTCCGGGCCGCGTGCGCGGACGCGCGGTGGCGGTGGCGACAGCCGTCAACTGGGGCACGGCCTTTCTCGTCAGCCAGTTCTTCCTGACGCTGATCGAAGCGATCGGCACCTCGGCGACCTTCTGGCTCTTCGCCTTCTTCTGCCTCGCCGGCTGGATCTGGATCTACCGCACGGTGCCGGAAACCAAGGGCCGCTCGCTGGAGGAGATCGAGCGGAGCTGGACCGGACAGGCGGCGCCGGCCGCGGCGTGATTGTCCGCGGATTGTCAAACGGCTGAAGTTCCTGTCGGATAGATCACGAACAGGACAGGCAATGAGAGGTCGCGAAAAATGCAGCTTGGCATGATGGGACTGGGCAGGATGGGCGCCAACATGGTGCGCCGCCTGATGGGCGACAAGCACGATTGCGTCGTCTACGACATCAACGCGGCAGCCGTCGCCGACCTCGTCAAGGATGGCGCGACCGGCGCGGCCTCGCTGGAGGAATTCGTCGAGAAACTCGACAAGCCGCGCGCGGTGTGGCTGATGCTGCCGGCCGCCATCACCGGCCGCATCGTCGATCAGGTGGCGGCACTGCTCGAGCCCGGCGACATCATCATCGACGGCGGCAATTCCAACTACCGCGACGCCGTCGACCAGGCGGCGAAGCTCGCGCCCAAGGGCATAAACTTCATCGACGTCGGGACGTCAGGCGGCATCTGGGGCTTCGAGCGCGGCTACTGCCTGATGATCGGCGGCCCCAGTGAAGCCGTGCAGCATCTCGATCCGATCTTCTCGTCACTGGCGCCGGGCGCCGATCCCGGTGTGACGCTGTCCATCGATGCCGGCACCGCCGAATACGGCTATCTGCATTGCGGGCCGAGCGGCGCCGGGCATTTCGTCAAGATGGTGCACAATGGCATCGAATACGGCGTGATGGCCGCCTATGCCGAGGGCCTCAACATTTTGAAGGCCGCCAATTCCGGCAAGACCAAGCGCACCGCCGACGCCGAGACCAGCCCGCTCGCCGAACCGCAATACTACCAGTTCGACGTCGACCTGCCGGCGGTCGCCGAGGTCTGGCGACACGGCTCGGTCATCGGCTCCTGGCTGCTCGACCTCACGGCCGGGGCGCTGAAGGCAGACCCGCAGCTTTCGAAGTTCGGCGGCCGCGTGTCGGATTCCGGCGAAGGGCGCTGGACGCTGAAGGCCGCGATCGACACCGGCGTGCCGGCGCCGGTGCTGTCGTCGGCGCTGTTCGACCGCTTCTCCTCGCAGGGCGAATCCGAATTCGCCGACAAGCTGCTCTCGGCGATGCGGTTCGCCTTCGGCGGGCACGTGGAGAAGAAGGGGTAGCATCACCCCATCGGCGGCATCGCCTCGAATTTGGGCAGGGCCGGATCGACATGGTCCCATGGCTGGGCTGCCGCTGCCCAGGTGACCATCTGCGGCTGGTAGCGCTCCGGTTCGTCGAGGCTGGCCGGCTTGACGATGAAGATGTCGGGAGCATCGGGGAAGGTCATGTAGACCGGCGAGCCGCAGGTCGGGCAGAAGGCGCGATGTTTTTTCATGCCGCCGTCGCCGACCATGTCCCATGTCGACGCCTTGCCTTCGATCTTCACCTCGGCGGCCTGGAACGTCACATGCGAGGCGTGGCCGGTGCCGCTCTCGCGCTGGCACTGGCGGCACTGGCAGTCGAGCATGACGACCGGCTCGCCGGAGACTTCATAGCGGATGGCGCCGCAAGCGCAGCCGCCTGTATAGGGTTTGGTCATCTTTCTCTCCTGTGAAAGGCGTAGGGAAGCGATGACGGCCGGACCGTGACGGGCCGTCATCGATGCTATCTGTCGGGGCTTTCAGCAGCGCCGCCGCGAGGCAGCGCCCGGCGCCGTCAGCAGCAGCTCCTTCGCAGCGCCGCCTCGACGTGCTTGTAGCTGTCGTTCCAGTTCCACCAGTTGTAAGGCTCGGTCTGCGGATAGCCTTGTGGCGAGTCTTCCCATTCCTCCTGGCGGCCGAGCGGCGTGATGTCGAGGTAGTTCCACGTGCCGCCCATCTGCTCGTCGCCCCTGTTATCGATGAAGTAGGTGCGGAAGATGCGATCGCCGTCGCGGATGAAGACGTTCGTGCCGTGCCATTCCTCGACGCCAAAATCCTTGTCGAAACTGTCGGTGATCGTGACCCAAGGCATCTCCCAGCCCATGCGCTTCTTCAATTCCGCGATATTGGCCTGCGGCGCCCTGCTGGCGAAGACGAGAGTGGTGTCGCGCTCGTTGAGGTGGGCGACGTTGGCGACCTGGTCGGCAACCATGGAACAGCCCTTGCATCCACGCTCCGGCCAGCCTTCGACGCCAGGCTCGTAGAAGGCGCGGTAGACGATGAGCTGGCGGCGGCCGTCGAAAAGATCGGCGAGGTTCATCCTGCCTTCGGGACCCTCGAACTCGTAATCCTTCTCAACGGCCATCCAGGGCATGCGCCTGCGCTCGGCGGCCAATGCGTCGCGGGCGCGTGTATGGGCCTTCTCCTTCACAAGCATGCGCTCGCGGGCGGCTTGCCATTCCTGCGGCGACACGACGGGCGGCTTCTTCATCTGCTCGCTCAGCTTCTGCATGATAATCTCCTGTTCGCTTGTCTCTCTGGTGGGTACCAAGCTAGGGCGCGATTCCGGCCCGACGAGTGTCAGTGCGGCTTGCCGGAGGGGCCGATTTCGGCGGCCGTCGCGTCGAGATTGCGCACGACCTTTTTCCAGCCGTCGCTCATGTTGCGGTAGGCCGTATCGTTTTTCGGCAGCACGAAGCCGGAATGGACGACACGCACCCGCGTGCCATCGGTTGCGCGGGTGAGCGTCCAGGCGACCACGGTCTCGAGCTTGGAGCCGTAGCCGGCATTGGCCTCGTGTCCGCCCTTCCAGGAATAGACCAGGCGCTGGTTGGGCACTACTTCGAGGATCTCGCAGTTTATGGTGCCGTCCCACTCGCCTGCCGGCGTCGTCTTGTAAGTGAAGCGGTTGCCGACCACGGCTTCGAAGCCCTCTGCCGGCATCAGCCAGCGGGCAATGAGTTCGCCCGTGGTCAGCGCCTTCCAGATCGTCTCGGGCGCGTGCGGGAACACCTCGTCGACGACGATGTCCTGGATAGCGGGTTTCAAGGCGGCTTGGTTCATCGTTTGGCCTTTCCGGATTTTTCTTTCGGAGGGTCGATCTGTTCGAGGAGGGTACGCAAATTGCCGAAACGTTCGCGCCAGAAGACGCCGTAATGGCTCATCCAGTCGGCCAGCGGTTCGAGACCCCTGGGGTCGGCGCGGTAGAAGACGTTGCGCCCCTCCGGCCGCTCAGCGACGAGGCCGGCCTGCTTCAGCGACTTGAGATGCTGCGAGATCGCACCCTGGGTGACGCCGCTGCCGCGCGTCAGTTCCACCACCGTCATCTCGTCGGAGCCAGCGATGCGCTCGTAGACGGCGCGCCGGGTCGGGTCGGCAAGGGCGCGCATCACGGCGTTGATGGCTTCGGGTTGGATCATGGCCAATCAAATAGCGCTCACTAATCAATAAGTCAATACTAATTGGTTAGCCCGAATCCAATTATCGGAAGAGCGGAGGAAAATCGGAAAGCGGGCAGCCCTATTCCACGATCTTCCAGTAGGAATCCTTGCGGATCACCTTGCCATCGCGAAAGGTGTAGAAATCGCAACCGCGGACTTCCTTGCGAACGCCGTCGCTTGTGGTGCCGGTGAGCGTCCATTTCGACATGCCGGTGGTGGC
>JAEYXI010000153.1 GCA_023428515.1 Pseudomonadota bacterium
GGCAAGCGCATGCCGATCAAGGCGACGCGCGCGCTGCTCTCAGCCGCGCTCGACGGCTCGCTCAACGACGCCGAATTCCGCACTGACCCGTTCTTCGGCTTTGCCGTTCCGGTCGTCGTTCCCGGCGTCGACCCCGCCATCCTCGACCCGCGCTCGACCTGGACCGACAAGGCCGCCTACGACCGACAGGCGAAAAAGCTCGTCGGCATGTTCATCGACATTTTTTCCAAATTCGAGGACCACGTCGACCAGGCTGTGCTGGGCGCTGCCCCGCGCGCGCTGGAAGCAGCCGAATAGAAACTCCCTGCCACATCGGCACAGCTTGGCCCGGTTCGCCGGGCCTTTTCTTTTTCTCGCCGCCGCGCCATGTCTGTCGCCATGGCCGCTGACGAACCCATCATCATCTCCGGCGAGGCCGTCATCCATCCTGGCGACCTCGAGGAGGCGTTCATCCGCTCGTCGGGACCGGGCGGGCAGAATGTCAACAAGGTCGCGACATCAGTCCAGCTCCGCTTCGATGCTGCCGCGGCCGAGGGCCTGTCCGAGCGGGTCCGAGCGCGTGTCATAAAGCTTGCGGGACAGCGCGCCACCAAGGACGGCGTCATCGTCATCGAGGCCGGCCGCTTCCGCACGCAGGAGCAGAACCGCGTCGACGCCCGCGCGCGCCTGACCGAGCTCGTCGCCAAGGCGGCCGAACCGCCACCCAAACCGCGCAGGAAGACGAAGCCGACAAAAGGCTCGATAGAGCGCCGTCTCAGGGAAAAGGCCGGCCGCTCGACCGTGAAGAAGATGCGCGGCCGCGTGGAGCGGGAGTGATGGCATCACCACAAACCGCGCTGTCCCCGGGCATCCGCTATCTTCCCGATCATTTCGACCGTGCCGCGCAAGCTGCGCTGGTGGAAGACATTCGCAAGGTGGTCGAGTCCGCGCCGCTCTACACGCCCGCCATGCCGAAGACCGGCAAGGAGATGAGTGTCAGGATGACCAATTGCGGCGAGCTCGGCTGGGTCACCGACAAGGAGCGCGGCTACCGCTACCAGCCGACCCATCCCGTCACCGGAAAACCATGGCCGCCGATCCCCGAGACGCTGCTCGAGCTCTGGCGCGCCGTCGCCGACCATCCGCAGCTGCCGCAGGCCTGCCTCGTCAATTTCTATTCGGACAAGGCCAGGATGGGCCTGCACCAGGATCGCGACGAAAGCGATTTTTCGGCGCCCGTCGTCTCCGTCTCGCTCGGTGACGACTGCCTGTTCCGCGTCGGCGGCACGAAACGCATCGACCCCACGCAATCCTTCCGCCTGCGCTCGGGCGACGTCGTCGTGCTCGGCGACGAAGGACGGCTCGCCTTCCACGGCGTCGACCGCATCTATCCCGGCACCTCGACGCTCCTGAAGAACGGCGGCCGCATCAACCTGACGCTGAGACGGGTGACGGGGATCTGACTGGGCCTGACTGTCGCGCAATGCTTGCTTAACGCCGAGAGCCTATGGTTCCGGGCGGCAGCGGGACAGGGGCAAACATGGCGACGGACAGCTTCAGGCCGAAACGCGTGAGCGACATGCGGCTCGCCATGTTCGTCTTCGCCTTCGGCACGGCGCTTGGCGCCTATTATCTGCTGGGCCTGTGGACGCTCGGCAACGACGGCTTCTCCGCGATTTCCAAGCGACTGCCTTACTGGGATTTCACCAATCTCTGGGGGGGCTCCCGCATGGCGCTCGACGGCAGTGTCGCCACGCTCTTCGACACGGAGGCTTACCGGACCGCATTGCGCTCCATGTTCTCGCCCGGTCTTCCAGACCAGGAATGGAGTTACCCGCCTTCCATCATGCTGTTCGGCGCGCCACTGGCGCTGATGCCCATTCTGCCGGCCTACCTCGTCTGGACCTTCGGTACGATTGCGCTCCTGCATTTCGCCATCCGCCCGCTGCGGCTGCCGTTGGCGCTCCATCTCGCAGCACTTGCCTCGCCAGCGGTTTTCATCAACGCCATGTTCGGCCAGAACGGCGCGCTCACGGCAGCGCTGCTGATCGGCGGCCTGCTTGCCGCCCCGAAACGCCCGTTGCTTGCCGGCGTCCTGTTCGGCCTACTCACGATCAAGCCGCATCTCGGCATTCTTATCCCCTTCTGTCTGATCGCCAGCCGCAACTGGCGCGCCTTCGCCTCGGCTGCCGCGACCTCCCTGCTGCTTGCGGTCGGAACCGGCACCGCCTTCGGCTTCGAGGTCTGGCCGTCGTTCATGAGCGAGACCCGTGCGCTGATGACCGCGATCATGGAGGCTCCGTATCCGCAGCTCTATCACTCCAATGCGCTGACCGTCTTCGTCATGGCGCGCTCGGGCGGCGCGAGCGTCGGCGCCGCCTATGCCTGGCAGGCGGTCGCGACGGCGGCGGCAATCGTCGCGGTGATCTGGCTCTGGCTGCCCTCGACCATGATCGACCATCGACGACGCGCACTCACCACCGCAGCACTCGCCATCGTCGCAACGCCTTATGGTTATACCTACGACACGATCCCGATGTGCGTGGCGCTCTGCTACATGTTCGCGGTGACGGCGAAGCCGCAAGCGGTGCTTCTCGCAATCGCCTGGCTTTTCCCGCTCTTTGCTCATCTGCTCAATTACGAAGGCATCGGCATTGGCGTTTTGGTGCCGATCGCGGTCGCCGCATGGATGCTGGTTTCCGCACTGCCGCGTTCTCAAAGGGCCGGAGAAGCCTCCGAAGGCGCAGCCAGGTCTGCGCGGACGAAGACCGTCACCATCTTGTCCCGGTAGAGGACCCTATAACCATCCAGCAGCCGCGCGATCTCCGGATCGGCATGGACTGCAGCCTGGCCAACCGTCCCATCGGTGCCGGCATCGAAGATGATATCCGGCCTCTCGCGTTCGATATCGCTCGCCGTCTGCACGATGAAGCGGGCGCTTAGCGCCTCGAGTTGCGTCACCTTTTCGAGGTCGCCGCCATTGGCTCGGATCAGGCCGTAGGTGTTGTCGACCATCCACAGCGCGGGATAGCGCGAACGGTATTGGCCCCCGACCAGGCGCGTCAGCGGATGCGCTGGCTGCAGGCGCGTTCCGATCGACGCAACCACAGGACGCTGGACGACGCTTCTGATGGCAGCGGCGGCTTGTTCCAGCCCTGCGCGCCGCTCTGCCGTCGCAAATGGCTGGCCTGCCCACATAATCAGCGCGAGTATCGCCAGGCCGAGGGTTGCGCCTGCTTTCGTAAGAGGCTGCATCTCGGCCAGCCTCACGTGTCGAAGCTGGAGCAGGAAACCGAGCAGCCCGAGCAGCAGGATCGGCAGCGCCTGATAGGTCCAGCCCTTGCCCATCAGCACGAAAGCCGGCACGTATCCGAGCGCGGCGAGCAACGCCAGAAGCGCCGGCCCATCGATACTGCCAGGGCGCGCAACCAGCCAGGTCGCGATTACCAGAATGGCAAAGAGCCTCACCGGGCCATCGAGAATCATGTCCATGATCCCGATCTGCGCCGGCAGGTAAAGTTCGCGCAGGACCGGCATCAGGTCGAGAAAGAAGTTCATATGGAACGCCGTCAGCCAGGCCAGATAGGCGAAGGTAACCGCTATGCCGAGCAGGGTCTCGGCCGTAACGATCGGACGCAGGGAACGCCGCTTGATCGCGAGGAGCAGCGCCGGCAAGGCAAGAGCCGGCACTGCTATCGGCGGTTTGGCCATCACGAACATCGCCGCGCCGAGACCGGCGAGAATCCATTCCATACGCGTCCCGGCCTTGAAATTCTGCGCCGAGTCGCGCGCCGCCAACAAGGCCAGCCAGGGAAGTAAGGCGATGGTCGCGAATTGCTCGCGCTGGCCGAAATCTTCCGTGAAAAGACCGACCAGTATGAAGAGAGCCGCAGGCGCCAGCCATGCTGTGCGACCGTCAACCAGCCCGGCCCGGCCGAGGATGCGTGCGCTCAAGCCGACCGACAGCAGGGTAAAGAGGGGCAGTCCGATCGACAGCCACAGTTCGGACGGCAGGCCCGTCATGCGCTGGGCGAAGGCGAAGGGTATGTAGAGCCATATCGAGAAAGGCGGGTTTACCTCGACGACGTCGACATGCAGCCTTGCGCCGTCGAGAAGACGGTCGCACGCTACCAGCAGCCATGCCACGTCGACATTGGTCGGCACCAGCGCATAGGCCATCCATCCGGCGATCCCAGCCACGGCGAACGAAGCCAGGGTAGGCCAACGTTTCGGCCAGACCGTATTGCACGGCAGCAGTGACGCCGCGGCGGTTTCAAAGCGCATTGCTTCACCAAGCCGCCCGCGGCGGCGCTGACGCGGACGTAGCGAACACATCGCCGACCGCGCTCACCGAAGCCTTCCAGCATCGCCGGATGCGAAAACCCAGCGATCGAGCACTAGGTAATTGACGACGGGCACGAGAATGCAGGTGATGATGATGGGCACGGCCGGCGGCAGGCCGGCGCCGTTCACCAGGATTGTCGGCAGCAGCCAGGCTAAGCCGAGACCTACCGCTGTCAGCGCGACAAAGCGCGGTGCCTCGAAGGTGTGCATTCCTGGAGACAGGAAGGTGACGTATTTGTGCCCCAGATAGGAGAAAATGGCCGCCAAGAAATAGGCCATGAGCGAAGCGGTGGCAGCCGGAAGGATCGATATACCCAGCCCCCCGGAGAGGCAGTAGGCTGCGATGGCATAGATCAAGGTCGCGGCCCCGCCGATCGCTGCGAAACGCGACAACCTCAACGACCATAGGCCGCCGATCAGGCCGCCGCCTGCCCCACGCATCGACTCAAGCCGCCAAGCGGACGTCTTGCCGCTGTTCGGCCTCGTCCTTGCCGAACACGGCCAGCAGCGAGATGCCGAAGGGCAGGGACGCCTTCGGCACGATCCGGCCCTCGGCCGAGAAGAGTGCCTTCATGGCAGCGTTGACGGGAGCCGGCGGCAGGGCCAACCCCGATGCAGTGCCGGAGTTCCGCAACCGGTCGGCCACCCGTGCCAGAACGGCAACCGGAAGCAGAGCGGCGTTGGTGTAGGTCAATTTGTCGAGCCTATAGCCGGCGCGCTCTATGCGATCCTTCAGCTGGTTGCGCGAATAGCGGCGATGGTGATGCAGGTCGACGTCATGCGTGCTCCACAGCCACTGATGCGCAGGGACCGTAAGCACGACTTTGCCGTTTGGCTTAAGCAGCCGGCGCATGGCCACCAGCGATTCTTCGTCTTCGGCGACATGCTCCAGCACATCGAACAGGCATAGTAGGTCGACCGAGCCCTCCGCGACCGGAATATTGTCGGGCAGGTAGCCATTGAGGAAATCGCGGCCGGTCTTCTCTCGGGCGATCTGGCGCGCGAGGTCGCTCATCTCGACCGCTTGCACCTCGCCGAACTTTTCCAGCATGGCGATGTTTCCGCCGGTACCGGCGCCGATTTCCAGGATCCTGGCGTCCTTCGGCAGGTCGAGTTCTCGGATGACGGCCTCGCCGATCGCGCGTCGGCCGCAGAACCACCAATGCGCGTCCTCTGTGGCGGCCATGTTGCGATAGGCCTCGAGCTCCATCAGTTGCCTCCGAAAGTCTGCCTGACGATATAGATCGGCCGCTGCTTGATCTCCGCATAGACGCGGCCGAGGTACTGGCCGATGATCCCTATGCCGAGAAGCTGGATGCCTCCGAGAAAAAGGACGCTGACCAGCAGCGACGCATAGCCGGGCACGTCGATGCCGAAGACCAGCGTCTTGGCGACGATCACCAGGCCGTAAAGGAAAGAGAACGCAGAAATCGTTGCGCCGACATAGGTCCAGATCTCGAGTGGCGCGCTTGAGAAGCTGGTGATGCCCTCGAGCGCGAAGTTCCAGAGCTTCCAGCCGGAGAATTTCGAACAGCCGGCAGCTCTCGGCTCCCGCACATATTCAACCGTCGTTGTGCGGAAGCCCACCCAGGCGAACAAGCCCTTCATGAAGCGGCGGCGCTCCGGCAGCGCGCGCAGCGCGTCGATCACCTGGCGGTCGATCAGGCGAAAGTCACCGACGTCGTGCGGGATCTTCTGCGCCGCGATCATGTTGTGGATGCGGTAGAAGAGCGACGCTGAGCGATGCTTCATGAAGCCGTCCGACGAACGGTCGGAGCGCTTCGCCAGCACCACCTCGTAGCCTTCGCGCCATTTCTCGATCAACTGCGGGATGACATGCGGCGGGTCCTGCAGGTCGACATCGATCGGGATCGCCGCGTCGGCGTCGCACATATCGAGCCCGGCGGTCATTGCCGCTTCCTTGCCGAAATTGCGTGACAGGTCGACGATGCGGATGCGCGGATCGTCCTTCTGCGCCATCAGCAGGCAGTCGAGCGTGGCGTCGGTCGAGCCGTCATTAACGAAGATGAGGTCGAAGGCGACGCCCTGCTCGGTCAACACCTCGGTGTTGCGATAGACCGCCTCCAGGAACGGGGCGATGGCGTCTTCCTCATTGTGAACAGGGACGATCAGCGCCACCGTCGCGACGCAGACATGGGCGGGCGCCTCACCGTCTGCCGATGGCAGCTCCGTCGCCGCTAGTTCCGGATGCGGGAAAAGTGCATTCATCGTCCGCCCCAAGCCTCTTATGGCAGATCGTGGGGCGGGACCGTAATGCGGCGCGGTTAAGTTAACTTTAAACTGGATGGCTGCTTTCAAGCGGTTTTGAGCGATCAAAATCGCAGCGGAAGCAACTTTGGCGGTCCTGCAAATGCTTGCGCAAGAAAAGGGCCGGGCAGACGTATAGCGGCCCGACCTTCAATTGTAAGCGCCGCCAAGTCGGCGGCTCAGCAATACCTATTCAGCCTTGGTTTCTTCAGCCTTGGTGGACTGGGCCTCCTGCGCGGGCGCCTGTTTCACGACGCTGGCGACCTTGGTCTGCGTATCGACCGACGCGTTGACCTGCTTGTGGGCTGCGCATTCGGCGGCTGCGACTGAAACGGAAAGACCCATCGCGGCGGCAAGTACGAGAATAGTCTTCATCATCGGCTCCTTCGTGCTCTACCCCGCCAAGCAGGTTAAGCGGCGAATGCGGCAGGCCGAAATCACAATTGTGTTCCCGCTGGCCGAATGCGCCGGGTCAGAGCTTTCGCAGCGCCACTTCCTCGACCCGATGATCGGCGCCCTTGCGCAGGATCAGGTCGGCGCGCGGCCTCGTCGGGCGGATGTTCTCGCGCAGGTTCTTCAGGTTGATATTGCTCCACAGGCCCTCGGCAATCGCCCGCGCGGCGTCTTCCGACAGTTCCGAATAGCGATGGAAGAAGGAGGCCGGGTTGCGGAAGGCGGTCTCCCTCAACCGCATGAAGCGGGCGACGTACCAGTCGTGGATCAGCTCCTCCTCGGCGTCGATATAGATCGAGAAGTCGAAGAAGTCGGAGAGGAACGGCACGAACTTGCCGTCCTTCGGCAGGTCGCGCGGCTGCAGCACGTTCAGCCCCTCGAAGATCAGTATGTCGGGCCGGTCGATGGTGACGTATTCGCCGGGCAGCACATCATAGGTGAGGTGCGAATAAACGGGCGCACGCACATCGGCTTGGCCCGACTTGATGGCCGAGAGGAAACGCAGCAGCGAGCCGACGTCATAGCTATCCGGAAAACCCTTGCGCTCCATCAGGTTCTGCCGCCGCAGCATCTCGTTGGGCAGAAGGAAGCCGTCGGTCGTCACCAGATCGACCTTCGGGCTCGACGGCCAGCGGGCGAGAAGCTCCTTCAGCAGGCGCGCCGTGGGCGACTTGCCGACCGCTACCGATCCGGCGATGCCGATGATGAAGGGCGTCTTGACCGCATGCGGAACC
>JAEYXI010000179.1 GCA_023428515.1 Pseudomonadota bacterium
ACCTTGATCGACGCCGTCAGCCAGTCGTAGGGCGTCGCGACCGTCATGTCCTTGCCGACCCTGTATTTCAGGGCCCGCAGGATTTCGGCGGCCAGTGTTTCGGGATCGGACGTTGCCAGTATCTGCCTTGGGAGCTTCGGTGTCATCACGCTTGTCATGTCGCCTCAAATGCATTGCCTGCCGCCAAAAGCAGCACGGTTCAGCATCCTCCCGCTGCAATGCTACCTATTTCCGGAACTTTCTCAATCGATACCGGAATTCCACGAGCTTTTTATTACGGACCCTTGCAGCCCCTGCGTCATGCCGCTGCGGCGGCCACCTCCGGCGGCCTTTTCGCCCCGGTCATGAACGCCACCGCATCCGACATCGTATGTTCCTTCGGGTCGATGACGGTAAGACGACGGCCGAGCCTGTGGATGTGAATGCGATCGGCCACCTCGAAGACATGCGGCATGTTGTGCGAGATCAGCACGATCGGCAGGCCGCGTCGCTTCACGTCGAGGATCAGTTCCAGCACGCGGCGCGACTCCTTCACGCCGAGCGCGGCGGTGGGCTCATCCATGATAATGACCTTCGAGCCGAAGGCGGCGGCGCGCGCCACCGCCACTCCCTGCCGCTGGCCGCCCGACAGCGTCTCCACCGGCTGCGCTATGTTCTGGATGGTCAGCAGGCCGAGTTCGGAAAGTTTCTCGCGGGCTATCCTGGCCATGGTAGCGCGGTCCAGCCGCCTGAATATGCTGCCCGCGATACCCGGCTTCCTCATCTCCCGACCGAGGAACATGTTGTCGGCTATGGAGAGTGCCGGCGACAGAGCGAGGTTCTGGTAGACCGTCTCGATTCCCGCATCGCGCGCCTCCATCGGCGACTTGAAATGCACCGGTTTGCCGTCGAGCAGTATCTCGCCCGCATCGGGTATCACCGCGCCGCACAGCGCCTTGATCAAGGTCGATTTCCCGGCGCCGTTGTCCCCAATGACGGCGAGGATTTCGTTGGGCCGCAGCTCAAAGTCCGCATGCTCGAGGGCGACCACGCGCCCGTAGCGCTTGGTAAGGCCCCGCGCCTCAAGGACCGGGACGACGCTCATGCCGAAATCCTCCGTATCCATTGGTCGATCGTGACGGCCACGATGATCAGGACGCCGACCGCGAAATCCTGCCACAGCACTTCCAGTCCGCTCAGCGCCAGGCCGTTGCGGAACACGCCAACGATAAGCGCCCCGATGAGCGTGCCGATGATCGAGCCGCGCCCGCCGAACAGCGAGGTGCCGCCGATCACCACGGCGGTGATCGAATCAAGATTTGCGGTTTGCCCCGCCTGCGGGCTCACGCCGCCGATACGGCCGATCAGGACCCAGGCGGCGATGGCACAGATCAGCCCCGCCAGGGCGTAGACCGCGATCAGCGTCCGCTTGGTGTTGATGCCTGAAAGTCGCGCCGCATCCGGATCGTCGCCAGTCGCATAGACGTGGCGCCCGAACGCGGTGCGGTTCAGCACATACCACAGCAGGATCGCCAGCAGGATCATCAGCAGCGAGCCGTAGGTAACCACCCATCCCTTCAGGAACGGCAGGCCCAGCCCGAAATTCGCCATCAGGTCGTAGGGCTTGATCAGGGTCCGCGTCCATTGGAGGAACGGCGCCGCCGCCTCGATGTCCTGCGCGCGGATCGTTTCGCTGCGCGAATACCAGACGTTGAGCGCACCGAATATGCTCCAGGTGCCGAGCGTCACGATGAAGGGCGGCAGCCTGAGCATGGTGACGAGCAGGCCGTTGACCATGCCGCAGGCAAGTCCGACCAGAAGGCCGAGCGGGAAGGCGATGAACAGCGGCACGCCGTAGACCACGCAGGTCCTGCCCATCACCACCGAGCAGAGGATCATGATCATGCCGACGCTGAGGTCGATGCCTGCGGTCAGGATTATCAGCGTCTGCGCCATGCCGAGGATGGCGATGATCGTGACCTGCTGAAGCACGACCGACAGGTTGAGCGGCGAAAGGAACTTGCCGGGCGCCGCAAAGGCGAAGATCAGCACGCCGATCAGCAGCACGATGAATGGAATAGACGTGGGATACTGGTGCAGGAAAGCCTGCACCTTTCTCACCGGCCCGCGCTCGCTCTCTTCGAAGCTCGCAACCGACTGGTCGTTGCCTGTTAGCCCGCGTTCGGCATGGGCCGAACCCGCTGCGTCATCGCTCATCCGCGGCTCTCCTCCCCCGGATACTATTGAGGGGCCGCTTGGGGCGGCCCCTCGCGTTCATGACAATAACTGCCTGATGGCCGATCTGGAAGCACTTAACCCCAGCAGAGCTTCAGGCCTTCCTCGACGGTGATCGAGGGAACACCATCCACCGGCTTGGCGGTGATGAGCTGCGCGCCCGTATCGAAGAAGCCGATCGCCGGATCGATCTCCGGCAGCTTGCCCGATGCGATCGCCTCGAGCGCCATCGTCGCCATCTTCAGCGGATATTGCTGGCTTGTCGCACCGATGACGCCGGCCTCGACGTTCTTGACGCCTGGGCAGCCACCGTCGATCGAGACGATCATCACGCTGCCATCATCCTTGCCGACCGCCTTTAGCGCTTCCCACGCTCCGGCCGCCGCCGGCTCGTTGATCGTGTAGACGACGTTCACGTCAGGGCACTTCTGCAGCGCGTGCTCCATCGCCGTGCGGCCCTTCTCCTGGTCACCCTGGCTGATCTCATGCGTGCAGATGCGCTTGTCGTCCTCGTCGCCCCACTTGTTCGGGTCCTTAACGTCGATGCCGAAGCCCTGCATGAAGCCCTGGTCGCGCAGGAAGTCGACGGTCGGCTGGTTGGTGGCGAGGTCGAGGAAGACGATCGAGGCGTCGGCGGCCTTGTCGCCGAGCGTCCCCTTGGCCCACTCGCCGATGAGCTGGCCGGCCTTGCGGTTGTCCGTCGCAAAGGTCGCGGTTGCCGCGTCCATCGGATCGAGCGGCGTATCGAGCACGATCACCATCAGGCCAGCGTCCCTGGCCTTCTGGATGGTCGGCACGATCGCCTTCGAGTCCGAAGGCACGATCGCGAAACCCTTGGCGCCAGCCGAGATCAGGTTCTCGATCGCCGCTACTTGACCGGCATTGTCGCCGTCGAACTTGCCGGCCGCGGTGATCAGGTTGAGCCCAAGCTCCTTCGCCGTGGCTTCGGCGCCTTCGCGCATCTTGACGAAGAACGGATTGGTCTCGGTCTTGGTGATCAGACCGACGGTATCGGCGGCCAGAGCGGCGCTCGCCACGCCGCAAAGAGCGAGACCCGCGACCGCCGCTTTCAGAAATTTGAAGTTCCTCATGACTTCCTCCCGGTGGAACATGGGATCCCGGTCCGCCCGGCATCCCGGAAACATTGGCCTCGACCCTTGCCTCTCCCAGTCGCGCGCCCTCTCGAAAGGAACACTAGCCGCTACAGGCTGTCAATAATTTAATCACTCTTATTTATTATTGACAGGAACGCTCCGGGAAACGCATTCTGCGCCTAAAAATCGGGGCGGAAACGACGGGAGAATTTGGTGGAGAACGGCCCTCTCAGGCATGGTTCGTCGGAAACGGCGGCCGCCCTGCTCCACCATCGCGGCACCAACCAGAGCGGCATGCGCGACCAGAACGAGCGCCTGGTGCTTTCGCTCGTCCAGCAGCTTGGCAGCCTCGCCAAGACCGAGATCGCGCGCATGACGCGGCTCTCGGCGCAGACCGTCTCGGTCATCATGCGCGAACTCGAGGTCGAGGGGCTGCTCGTCAGGCAGGCGCCGATGCGCGGCAAGGTCGGCCAGCCTTCCATCCCGATGGCGCTCAACCCCGACGGCGCCTTCTTCATCGGCCTCAAGATCGGCCGCCGCAGCGCCGAGCTCGTGCTCATCGACTTCCTGGGCAAGGTCCGCGCCATGCTGCAGGACTCTTACCGCTACCCGGCGCCGCGCGAGATCCTCGATTTCGTCGGTTCCGGCATCAAGCATCTGCGCTCCGGCCTGAAATCCGGGCAGGACAAACGGATCGCCGGGCTCGGCATCGCGATGCCGTTCGAGCTCTGGAACTGGGCTGACACGGCCGGCGCACCGGGCGAGGTCATGGATCAATGGCGTCGCCGCGATATCCGCGCCGACATTCAGGCGCTCTGCAGTTTTCCGGTCTATCTCCAGAACGACGCGACGGCAGCCTGCGGCGCGGAACTGGTCTTCGGCCAGACCGGCAATCTGCGCGACTTCATCTATTTCTACATCGGCGCTTTCGCCGGTGGTGGCGTGGTGCTCAACGGCAGGCTCTACGGC
>JAEYXI010000202.1 GCA_023428515.1 Pseudomonadota bacterium
GGGCGCGCCGGCGCCGGCGCGCCCTGGGCCAAGTCGAGCTCGCCCTATTACGCGCAGACGCTGGAAGCGCTGGGAAAAGCCTACGGCTTCAAGCTCGGCGACCGTTTTGCGGACCTCAAGAAGGAGGCGCAGGACGCCATCCTCAACGGCACCGGCTCCAAGGAAATCACCTTCGCCTATGACGACGGGCTGCGCTCATACAAGACGACAAAGACGTTCGAGGGTGTGATCCCCAATCTCGAGCGCCGCTGGAAGGAGACGGAATCGGCCTGGATGCGCGAGGAGATCGAGCGCTTCATGTCGGCCACCCCCTGCCCTGCCTGCCACGGTTTTCGCCTCAAGCCCGAGGCGCTCGCGGTGAAGATCGCCGGCCTGCACATCGGCGAAGTCTCGGCCATGTCGATCCGCAAGGCCGACCAGTGGTTCACCGAGCTCCCAGCCCATCTCTCGGCCAAGCAGAACGAGATCGCGACGCGCATCCTGAAAGAGATCCGCGAGCGGCTGCGCTTCCTCAACGACGTCGGTCTCGACTACCTCACAATGTCCCGCAATTCCGGCACGCTCAGCGGCGGCGAAAGCCAGCGCATCCGGCTGGCCAGCCAGATCGGCTCCGGCCTCACCGGCGTGCTCTACGTGCTCGACGAGCCCTCGATCGGCCTCCACCAGCGCGACAACACGCGGCTTCTCGACACGCTGAAGCACCTGCGCGACCTCGGCAACACGGTCATCGTCGTCGAGCATGACGAGGACGCGATCCTCACCGCCGACTATGTCGTCGACATCGGCCCCGCCGCCGGCATCCATGGCGGCGAGGTGATCGCTCGAGGGACGCCGCGCGAGATCATGGCGAACCCGAACTCCATCACCGGCAAGTACCTGTCCGGCGAGTTGGAGATCGCCACGCCCCCTGCCCGCCGCCAGCCGAAGAAGAACAGGCGCATCCGCGTCGTCGGCGCGCGCGGCAACAATCTGAAGAACGTCACCGCCGACATCCCGATCGGGCTCTTCACCGCGGTCACCGGCGTGTCGGGCGGCGGCAAGTCGACCTTCCTGATCGAGACGCTGTTCAAGGCGGCCTCGCGGCGCATCATGGCCAGCAGAGAGCACCCGGCCGAGCACGACCGCGTCGAGGGCCTCGAATTCCTCGACAAGGTCATCGACATCGACCAGTCCCCCATCGGCCGCACGCCGCGCTCGAACCCGGCCACCTACACCGGCGCCTTCACGCCGATCCGCGACTGGTTCGCCAATTTGCCGGAATCCAAGGCGCGCGGCTACCAGCCGGGCCGCTTCTCCTTCAACGTCAAGGGCGGCCGCTGCGAGGCCTGCCAGGGCGACGGCGTCATCAAGATCGAGATGCACTTCCTGCCCGACGTCTACGTCACCTGCGACGTCTGCCACGGCAAGCGCTACAACCGCGAGACGCTCGACGTGCTGTTCAAGGGCAAGTCGATCGCCGACGTGCTCGACATGACGGTCGAGGAAGGCGTCGAGTTCTTCTCGGCGGTGCCGGCGGTGCGCGACAAGCTGGTCACGCTGAACCAGGTCGGCCTCGGCTACATCCATATCGGCCAGCAGGCGAACACGCTGTCCGGCGGCGAGGCGCAGAGGATAAAACTCGCCAAGGAACTGTCGCGCAAGGCGACCGGCAAGACGCTCTACATCCTCGACGAGCCGACCACCGGCCTGCATTTCCACGACGTGGCAAAGCTGCTCGAAGTGCTGCACGAGCTGGTCGACCAGGGCAACACGGTCGTCGTCATCGAGCATAACCTCGAAGTGATAAAAACCGCCGACTGGGTCCTCGACCTCGGCCCCGAAGGCGGCGACGGCGGCGGCGAACTCGTCGCCATGGGCACGCCCGAAGACATCGCGGCCGAGAAGCGCAGCTATACGGGGCAGTTCCTCAAGGAGCTGCTGGGTAGAAGACCGGGGAAAAGGGCGCAGGCGGCGGAGTGACTCGGTTGCAAAGAACGAACAGCATTCAGGATCACGCGTGCGCTACTACATGAAGTTACGAAAGTCGAACACGTCATCCGTTAAGCCTTGGTTCTGCTGAATTATGTCAGCGAAGGCCTTCGAATAGACAAGTGTGACTGGTAATTTCTTGTATAACGTGTTGTTATTCCAATCCATCTTAGTCAAACCAAGAATGCCGGTGCATGTGTCGTGCCATCCACCGGTTCCGGTAAATCGCCGTACCAACACTGGAGAGGGCGTCGGCTTTAGCGCGCCTTCTTTGTAAACGTTGTAGCTTGGATTTGTAACATTGACGCCGATGACGCTCCCCTGCGTCCAAAGCAATGCTTCATTGGGGCTGATAGCAATATAGGTGCCGCGCTGCACCGGGTAGTTGTGAGGATTCGGAGGCTTGCTGCCATCGAAACGGACACCCTTCCACCCGACACCTTTTACAATCTGAACCAGTTCCACCTCTGTGCCTTCTCGGAAGCTATCCAAGGCACCGAGGATCTCCTCTTCTTTGAATTCCGTGTTCTTATGGATTGTGATTTTATCAGGTACGCGGCCGAAATGTCCGCGCTGATAAATCTCTAGACTACGGGTCAGAACCGACTGCATTTCGTAGTAGGACAGGTAGGGATTCCGCCTCGTGTCGGTTGTGAACTCCTTCGCATCGTACGCAACGAACTGGAAGCCGGTGCCGTCGGGATCAAAGACCTGGCTACAACATGTGCTGTAAACATTGCCGACCTTGTCGGTCTTCAGTGCGTAGCTGATTCCTACAAACGCTTCGGCGCGATCCAGCGAACGCAATTTCCAAGGGACGCCTCCGGCTTTAGCGTAAACTGCAACGCTTAAACCCCACATAACATTGGCCCGACAAGTTCGGTCGAAACTGTTCTGGCGTACGATCTGGATAGGGAGGCCTGACTGTGCGCAATAAGCCTTCAGGTAGTCGTGAAAATTGAAGTTCTCTCCTTCGAAACATTCTGCCCAGCTCGGCGGAAGATAGATGAGAGCGACATCGAAACTTGAGCGAAGCGATTTTAGCTGCGCGATATTCTGAAACAGATCTCGCGCGAGGTTGAGCTTCGCTTTTCGCTCTGCATGCGCCTGAAGTTGGTCGTCAAACGGAATGATGAGTCTGTCATCAAGCGGTGCGATAGGAATACGAAACGTCGCGGCAAAACCCGGATAGTCAGGGTAGTAGTTTTTTGCTTCGCGTGGCGTAGCCGAACGATCTAACTCTGCCACGAGTTCGCGGAGCTTCTGCAGATTGGCCGTCGGAGCCATCAAGGCGAGACGGACTTTGTTGGGTGTCCCGAATTTCAGTCCGTAAGGCCCATAGTTGATTAAGCCCAGTAGCGGATGCTTGTGGGTCTTTTTCTCCACGAAAACCAACTCTGGTTCGGGCAACGTTGCGTATCCAGAGAGTTCTCCCTGATGGATCGTCATCCTACCAGTCTCCGGGCGAAGGCCGTCCGATTGTTCAGCCTGAATTTCGGGTTGCCGGCGTCGCTACCAGATTCGAAAGCGGTCACGTCAATCTCGACGTTACGTTCGTCGCTGGCAAAAATGATCTCAAGCCAGGCGTTTAGGAGTGAATTGTATTTCTTGTTCAACCGATCGCCGCGTCGTTTCGTCAGAAAAGCGACGGCGCTCTCTCGCGCCCGTTGAGGCCAAATCCAAACGTCTGGATCCAGCTGAACCCAGAGATTGCCTTCCTTGTGGTCGAGTGTGAGTCTTACCGACTCGGCCCACGTAACTTTCACTGGGCGAGGGTATTCGTCGGTCACAGGGGCTACGAGACCTATGACCTCACCATGCGTTTTCCCGACCACATCGAAAAGCGGATTAAGTGCTCCAACGTCCGTTGCTTGCGGATCAACAATAAGCAAAGCCCCGGTTCTTGATTTGCGAGAAAGCTGCGGACGGTCTCTAGCGAG
>JAEYXI010000243.1 GCA_023428515.1 Pseudomonadota bacterium
TCCCAACGTCATCTGGATGCGTACCTTCTCCAAGGCCTACGGGCTCGCCGGCATTCGCTGTGGCTATGCAGTTGGCGAGGAAGGTTTCATCCGCGACGTCGAAAAGGTTCGCAACCACTACGGCGTCAACCGCATGGCGCTTGTCGCTGGTGAGGCCGCGCTCGCCGACCAGGCTTATCTGGCCGAGGTGAAGGCCAAGGTCGCTGCCGGCCGAGACCGTATTTCCATGATCGCGCGCGACAACGACCTGTCGCCCATCCCGTCGGCCACCAACTTCGTCACCATCGATTGTGGCGCGGACGGCGCCTTCGCGCTGAAAATCCTCAAGGAACTGATCGCGCGCGACGTTTTTATCCGCAAGCCGATGGTGCCGGTGCTCGACCGCTGCATCCGCGTCAGCGTCGGCCTGCCTCACGAACTCGACATTTTCGCCGAGGAACTGCCCAAGGCCCTCGCCGCAGCGCGCGCCTGAGCTACTGCTCGCGCAAGACGCGCTCGAAGATCGCCAGTCCTTCAAGGAATTTCTCGCGCTTCAGGAGCGCAAATCCCAGGCGCATTTGCGCCGGCATGTCGAAGCAGTCGCCTGGGGCGACCAGCACGCCGTTTGCGGCGAGCGCCTCGCAGAAGGGCCGGCTGTCGCGGCCGTCGCGGAACCAGGGAAAGCACACGGTGCCGCCCTCCGGCTTCGCCCAGGCGAGCGTGTCCGACACGCGTTCCATGAAATCCGAGAGCGCTGCAAGATTCTCGCTCGCCACGGCATGCAGTCTCGAAAGCAGCACCTCCCGATTGGCGAAGGCATGCACCGCCAGCCGCTCCAGCAGCGGCGAACTGCTGATGGTGAAGTAGCCGCGCGCATCGATCATCTGCTCGCGCCGCTTTGCATCGCGCTCGACCAGCCAGCCGAGCCGCAGGCCGCTCAGCGACAAGGCCTTCGACATGTCGCCCATGACATTCACGTTGGGGATCGAAGCCGCCGATACCTGGGGCTCGCCGAAATAGAGCGGGTGATAGACCTCGTCGACGATCAGCGTCACGCCCTTCCGCTGCAGGCCGGCAGCCAGATCCTCTATTTCCTCGCGCGGCATGATCGTGCCTGCCGGGTTATGCGGCGTGTTGACCAGTGCGAGCACTGTCTTGTCGTCCACCGTCTTCAGCACGTCCTCCGCGCGCTGCCGGAAGCCATGTTCGCGTGACAGCCTGACATGCCGGACATCAAGTCCCCAGACGCCGGCCATCGGGTCGAAGGCCGGATAGCCCGGATGCGGCAGCACGACATTGGCGCCGGGCCGCGCCGCCGCGCAGAGCAGGATCGAATACGCTTCCGACGCGCCGAGCGTCACCACCACCCAGTCCGGATCGACGCCGAGAAAAGCGCCGATCGCGTCGCGCAGCGGCCGGCTGCCCTCCGGCGACGAATAGCCAAGGATCGTGTCGTCGAGGCTCGCGCCCTCCCCCAGCGCCAGAAGCTCGCGCACGGTCCATTTCGGCCCGGTGCTTGCTGCGAGGTCATAAAGGATGGGCGGCGTCGCGAACCTGGCCTTCGACAGCCAGTGGTCGAGCTTGAAGGGCGGCAGGTGCATCACGGCCTCCAGTCGTCGGAGGCCAAGCGTTACCGGGCCAGGTCGCCCGCGTCCATGCCCTCCCGGCGGCATTTCGTAGGCCAGGCACGGCCTGCGCCTCGCATGCGCCCGGTCAGCCGTCCTCGCTGCCAAGCAGATCCTGCAATCTGTCGAGCAACGGCCTTTGTCCCTCGATCATCTTGTCCCGCGCCGTGTCGAGGCTGAACCAGCCGGCGCGGTCGACCTCCGGAAAACTGGTTTTCCGCCCGCTCCTTGGCGGCCATTCCATCTCGAAGCGGTTGCTCTCCAGGCTCGCCGGGTCGAAACCGCCCTCCACCGCGAAGGCCGTGACGCTCTTTCCCGCCTTCTGCCTGATCTCGCCGAGCGGCCTGAGTTTCCCCTCCAGCGACCAGCCGGTTTCCTCAGCGAATTCGCGTCTCGCCGCTGCCTCGGCCTCTTCCCCATCCGCATATTCGCCCTTCGGGACCGACCAGGCGCCCGCGTCGCGTTTGGCCCAGAACGGCCCGCCCGGATGGACGAGCAGAACTTCCGTTGCTCCCTCGCGCTCGCGATAGACGAGAATGCCTGCGCTTCGCCTTGTCATTTTCCCAGCTTCCCTCACAGGGATTGTTGCCGCAAGATTGTAGCGGTAGGCCGGAGGAGGAAGCCATGTACCTGAATACGCTGGATTTCGGCCAGGGCGAGGAGATCGAGTCCCTGCGCGACACCGTGCGCCGCTTCGCGCAGGAGAAAATCTCGCCGCTCGCCGCCAGTATCGATCGTTCGAACGAATTTCCCGCTGAGTTATGGCAGGAGTTCGGCGCCCTCGGCCTGCTCGGTGTCACCGCCAATCCCGATTTCGGCGGCTCAGGTATGGGTTACCTTGCCCATGTCGTCGTCATGGAAGAGATTTCGCGCGCTTCGGCCTCCGTCGGCCTCTCCTATGGCGCGCATTCCAACCTCTGCGTGAACCAGATCAACCGCTGGGGCACGCAGTCGCAAAAGGAAAAATACCTGCCTGGCCTCTGCTCGGGCGAGACGGTCGGCGCGCTCGCCATGTCGGAGCCGGGTTCCGGTTCGGACGTGGTGTCGATGAAGCTGCGCGCCGAAAAGCACAACGACCGCTTCGTGCTCAACGGCTCGAAGATGTGGATCACCAACGGCCCGGACGCCGGCACGCTGGTCGTCTACGCCAAGACCGATCCGGAGCGAAAATCGCGAGGCATCACCGCTTTCCTCATCGAGAAGACGATGGCCGGCTTCTCGGTCGCGCAAAAACTCGACAAGCTCGGTATGCGCGGCTCCAACACCGGCGAGCTCGTCTTCCAGGATGTCGAGGTGCCCTTCGACAATGTGCTCGGAGAGGAGGGCCGCGGCGTCGAAGTCTTGATGTCCGGCCTCGACTACGAACGCACGGTGCTCGCCGGCGGCCCGCTCGGCATCATGGCCGCCTGCCTTGACGTCGCCGTCCCCTATGCACGCGAGCGAAAACAGTTCGGCCAGCCGATCGGCGACTTCCAACTCGTGCAAGGCAAGCTTGCCGACATGTATTCGACGATGAGCGCTTCCCGCGCCTATGTCTACGCCGTCGCCGCCGCCTGCGACCGCGGCCAGACCACCCGCAAGGACGCCGCCGGCTGCATCCTCTACGCGGCCGAGAAGGCGACGCAGATGGCGCTTGACGCGATCCAGCTTCTCGGCGGCAATGGCTTCATCAACGACTATCCGACCGGCCGCTTGCTGCGCGACGCCAAGCTCTAGGAGATCGGCGCCGGCACCAGCGAGATCAGGCGCTGGCTGATCGGGCGGGAGATGATGGGGGAAGACTAGGGACTCCGCCTCATGTCCTTTCGACCGGAACGACCGTGGGAGCGCGAAAGCCCATGGCAACCCATGCCTTGAACAATCGCCACATGAAGCTCATGGAATGGCTGCGGTACGCGGGGATCGTGTCGCCGAACGACCTGTCGCCTGCCATGGTGCGCAGTTCGATAGAAGGCGGCGCATCGAACCGGTCCCGGTACACCGACAGCCAATGGCCGCCCTTGAATTCGAGGAACATCGGCGAATTGCAGCAGCTTGCCAGCACGCGCCGGGTCGGCGCCTCCGGCTTCAGCCGATGCGCGCGCAACATGTCTTCGCCCTTTGTGCAGCGCAGCCGATCCTTGCGCATCATCACATAGTCGGTGCCACCCTCTTCATTGGCTACGCGCGCCGCACTTGGCAGAGCCTCCAACTGCTCGCTCGCCAACCGGCAACTGTCGCAGTGACAGGCGACCGTCATGATCGGCTCCCCGATTGCCTCGAACTCGACCTTGCCGCACCTGCAATCTACTGGTGAAATCCGCGGTGAAACTGTCATACAATCCTCGACATGTCCCAAAACTAGACTGTACGGTCTAGTTTGAAAAAGTCAACGGAAGCAGAATGGCCACACGCAAACCCGCCGGCACCACCAGAACCGAGCGCAAACACGGGGCGATCCTCACCGCCGCCGAAGAGCTTTTCCTGCAGCAAGGGTACGAGCGTACCAGCATGGACGAGATCGCCTCGCTCGCCGACGTGTCCAAGCAAACGGTCTATGCGCAGTTTTCCAGCAAGGATGCGCTGTTCGCCGCAATGTCACTCGGCATGACCAACGCAGCGGCCGACGTCGTCCAGCAGAGCCTGGATGACTTGCCCGCCAGCTCGACACTTGCCGCGCATCTCACGGCCTACGCCAACCGTCAGCTCGAAGTTGTTCGCACGCCCAAGCTGATGCGGCTGCGTCGCCTGGCCATCGCCGAGGCGCCGCGCTTTCCGGAATTGGGCAAGGCACTCCACGACGGCGGGCCTGCCCGCGCCATTTCTGGCCTGGCCGCCGCGTTCGCGCGTTGGCACACACAGGGATTGCTTCAGGCGCCGGATGCGCACGTCGCCGCAACTCACTTCAACTGGTTGATCATGGCCGAACCGGTCAACCGGGCCATGCTGCTCGGCGACGCCGCCATCCCCGCGCCGTCCGAGTTGCAACGGCATGCGAAGGAGGCGGTGCGCGTATTCCTCGCTGCCTACGGACCGCGCCCCGGCTAGCACGTTCCACAGTCCTACGGATCGGCTTGCCGCGAAAGGCACCACAGTTGCGGGTCCGCATGCCTGCCGCTACCTTCCGGATCACATGCTTGCTGCCAACTGCCGCATCCAGTGGCAATGGACGAGCGTCAAGTGAAAGCCATTCATGCCGCCCATCCAGTCCGCCATCTCCCCTTCCTCCGACGCCTTCCGCGCCAATGCCGAGCGTATGAAGGCGTTGGTCGCCGACATCTCCGCCAAGGCCACGAGGGTCGAGCGCGGCGGCTCCGACGAGGCGCGCGAACGCCACACCTCGCGCGGCAAGCTTTTGCCGCGCCAGCGCCTCGCGCAGCTCATCGACCCCGGATCGCCCTTTCTCGAGATCGGCCAGTTCGCGGCATGGGGCATGTATGACGACGACATCGCGTCGGCCGGCCTTATCGCCGGTGTCGGCCGCGTTTCCGGGCGCGAGGTGATGGTCGTCGTCAACGACGCCACGGTGAAGGGCGGCACCTACTATCCGCTCACCGTGAAGAAGCATCTGCGCGCGCAGGAGATCGCGCTGCAGAACAATCTGCCCTGCATCTATCTCGTCGATTCCGGCGGCGCCAACCTGCCCAACCAGGACGAAGTGTTTCCCGACCGCGAGCATTTCGGGCGCATCTTCTTCAACCAGGCAACGATGAGCGCGGCCGGCATCCCGCAGATCGCCTGCGTCATGGGCTCCTGCACGGCCGGCGGCGCCTATGTGCCAGCGATGTCGGACGAGAGCGTCATCGTCCGCAACCAGGGCACCATCTTCCTCGGCGGCCCGCCGTTGGTGAAGGCCGCCACCGGCGAGGACGTGACTGCGGAAGAACTCGGCGGCGCGGAGGTCCACACGCGTCTTTCAGGCGTTGCCGACCATCTCGCCGAGGACGACGCGCATGCGCTGGCGATCGTCAGGCGCATCGTCGGAAACCTGAATCGGAAGAAGGCGATAGGGCTCGATCTCAAGAAACCGATTCCGCCGCTTCATGCGCCGGATGAGATCTATGGCATCGTGCCGGAGGACACGCGAAAACCCTATGATGTCCGCGAGATCATCGCGCGCATCGTCGATGGCTCCGAGTTCGACGAGTTCAAGCAGAACTACGGCGCCACGCTTGTCACCGGCTTCGCGCATCTGATGGGCATGCCGGTTGGCATCATCGCAAACAATGGTGTGCTTTTCTCCGAAAGCGCGCTCAAGGGCGCGCATTTCATCGAGCTCTGCTGCCAGCGCAAGATCCCGCTCGTCTTCCTGCAGAACATCACCGGCTTCATGGTCGGCAGGAAGGCCGAGCAGGGCGGCATCGCGCGCGACGGCGCCAAGCTCGTCACGGCGGTCGCCACGGCGCAGGTGCCCAAGGTCACCATGATCGTCGGCGGCTCCTTCGGGGCAGGCAACTACGGCATGTGCGGCCGCGCGTTTGCGCCGCGCTTCCTCTGGATGTGGCCGAACGCCCGCATCTCCGTCATGGGCGGCGAGCAGGCCGCGACCGTGCTGGCGCTCGTCAAGCGCGAGGGCATCGAGCGCAAGGGCGGCTCGTGGTCGTCGCAGGAAGAGGCCGAGTTCCGCGCGCCGATCCTCGAGAAATACGAG
>JAEYXI010000112.1 GCA_023428515.1 Pseudomonadota bacterium
GCCAATGAGGGCGTCATCCTGATCGCCGCCACCAACCGTCCTGATGTGCTCGATCCCGCGCTCCTGCGTCCAGGCCGCTTCGACCGCCAGGTCGTGGTGCCGAACCCCGACATCACCGGCCGCGAGAAGATCCTGCAGGTGCATGTGCGCAACGTGCCGCTGGCGCCGAACGTCGACCTCAAGGTGCTGGCGCGCGGCACGCCGGGCTTCTCCGGCGCCGACCTGATGAACCTCGTCAACGAGGCGGCGCTGATGGCCGCGAGGCGCAACAAGCGCCTGGTCACCATGGCCGAGTTCGAGGACGCCAAGGACAAGGTGATGATGGGCGCCGAGCGCCGCTCGACCGCCATGACCCAGGCGGAGAAGGAGCTCACCGCCTATCACGAGGCCGGCCACGCCATCCTCGCGCTCAACGTGCCTGCCGCCGACCCGCTGCACAAGGCGACCATCATCCCGCGCGGCCGCGCGCTCGGCATGGTCATGCAGCTGCCGGAGGGCGACCGCTACTCGATGAGCTACAAATACATGGTCTCCAGGCTGGCGATCATGATGGGCGGCCGTGTCGCCGAGGAGATGAAGTTCGGCAAGGAGAACATCACCTCGGGTGCGGCCTCCGACATCGACCAGGCGACCAAGCTGGCGCGCGCCATGGTGACCCGCTGGGGCTTCTCCGACAAGCTCGGCCATGTCGCCTATGGCGAAAACCAGGAGGAAGTGTTCCTCGGCCACTCGGTGGCGCGTCAGCAGAACGTCTCGGAAGAGACGGCGCAGTTGATCGACGCCGAGGTCCGTCGCCTGATCGACGAGGCCTATACAAGCGCCACCTCCATCCTGACCAAGAAGAAGAAGGACTGGATCGCGCTCGCCGAGGGCCTGCTCGAATACGAGACGCTGTCGGGCGACGAGATCAAGCAGCTCCTCGCCGGCCAGAAGCCCTCGCGCGACCTCGGCGACGACACGCCGACCAGCCGCGGCTCGGCCGTGCCGAAGGCCGGCGCCTCCGGCAAGCGCAAGAAGGGCTCGGAGCCCGAGGGCGGCATGGAGCCGCAGCCGCAAGGCTGATCCGGCACGACCCGCCAAACAAAAAACCCGGCTCAAGGCCGGGTTTTTTCATGGAACCAGTTTTCGAAGAATGCCGGCGGGAGCTCAGCTTTCCTTCGGCGTCAGCACCTGGCGACCGCGATACATGCCGGTCTTCAGGTCGATGTGATGCGGACGGCGCATCTCGCCGGAGTTCTTGTCCTCGATGTAGGTCGGGGCCTTCAGCGCGTCGGCCGAGCGGCGCATGCCACGCTTGGACGGCGAGGTTTTTCTTTTTGGCACAGCCATGGAAGTGCTCCAGTAATCCGTAAAAGCCCGAGCGACCCCAGTGAAAGGGCCACGCTGCAGGCCTATAGTTTCAGAAAGTGGCGTGTCCATACACGGGCGTGGCCGTTTTGACCAGTGCCGCGGCGATTTTTTTGCTGCGGCGGGCTGGCGCGGCGCTAATCAAGACAGCCGACATAACCGCCGGCGCGCGCCGCGCGTCTCTCGATGACGTTGGCAAGCCTCCGCAGCCCCGGACCCGGCCGGGCCGGGTTGCGCGTGATCGGATTGGGCAGGGCGACCGTCAGCAGCGCCGCCTGCCGCCTGGTCAGGTTTTTCGCCGAACGGCCGAAATGATGCTGCGCCGCGGCCTCGATGCCGTAGATGTTCGGCCCCCATTGGGCGATGTTGAGATAGATCTCCATGATCCGCCGCTTCGGCATGACAAGGTCCATGTAGACGGCGAGCGGCAGTTCCACCGCCTTGCGCAGCGTCTCCAGGGGCCGCGCCCAGAGATAGAGGTTCTTCACCGTCTGCATGGTGATGGTGGAGGCGCCGCGCGTCCGCTCACCGGCGATCGCGTCGTCGATCACCACCTTCAGCTCGGCGAGGTCCACGCCCATATGCGAGCAGAACTGGCCGTCCTCGGACATGATCACCGAATGGACCAGCACCGGTGCGATGTCCTCCAGCGGCACCCAACGCCTGTCGTAGCCCTGCAGGGTCACGAGGTCCTTCATCATCAGGGTCGAGATCGGATGTACGAAGGAGGGCAGGTAGAGGATGGTCAGCACGACCGGCAGGGCTACCAGGACCGCGACTATCTTGATTATGCGACGCAGCCACGGCCGCGACTGGAGAAGGCGCGATCGAGCCCTTCGTTTCGCCGCCATGCCTGACCCTTCGATCTGTGAGTTCGCCTCGGTCACGCCCTATCCTGCCTGCCATTTTGGCATAATGTCGCGCGGCTCGATACGCAACCCGCGCCCAACAGCCGCCTTCCTCGCTTGACCCCGTACGGGTTTGTCGTAAACGGTCGCCTGATGAGCCGAGCCGACACATTCGATGCCGTCCTGGAAATCCGAGCCCGCGCCGTGGAGGAGCTGCTTGTACGGCTGCTCGACGATCGCATCGCGCCCGGCGAGATCGCGCGTCCCGCGCGGCTGCTTCAGGCGATGCGGCACGGCGTGCTCAATGGCGGCAAGCGGTTGCGCCCGCTTCTGGTCCTGGAGAGCGCAGCGCTTTTCGGCGCCGACGAGGCCGCGGCGCTGCGCGTGGCAGCGGCGCTCGAATGCGTCCACTGCTATTCGCTGATCCATGACGACCTGCCGGCGATGGACGATGACGATCTCCGGCGCGGCCAGCCGACCGTGCACAAGGCTTTCGACGAGGCGACGGCCATTCTTGCGGGCGACAGCCTGCTGACGCTCGCCTTCGACATTATCGCCGACGAGGCGACGGCGCTCTCGGCGGACAGCCGCGCAACGCTGGTGCTGGCGTTGGCGCGCGCTGCTGGCGTCGGCGGCATGGCCGGCGGACAGGCGCTCGACCTCGAGGCAGAGCGTTCGCGCCCGGACGAGACAGGCATCATCACACTGCAAGCGATGAAGACCGGCGCACTGATCCGCATCGCCTGCGAGGCAGGCGCGATCGTCGCCGGCGCGCCGGCAGCCGACCGCGAGCGGCTGGCGGAGTTCGGCTCGGCCGTCGGCCTCGCCTTCCAGCTGGCCGACGACCTGCTCGATCTCACCTCCGACACGGCGACGCTGGGCAAGGCGACAGGCAAGGACGAGGCGGCCGGCAAGGCGACGCTGGTCGGCCTGCACGGCGTCGACTGGGCGCGCACACAGCTCCGCGGCCTCGTCGACCAGGCGCACGAGCTGCTCAAACCCTACGGCGCGGCAGCCGGCACGCTGAAATCGGCTGCGAGTTTCGTCGCGGCGCGGCGCAGGTAAAGAGATGCGGATAAAAATAGGTAAACGCATTCGCTAAATCTTAATTCAAATACCGCCTAATCCCGAACGTCTCTTCTGCGCAAAGTTCGGGGTAATGCGCGTGACCGGCCAGCCTTCCTTCATCCGTTCGATACGGGTCCGCTATCTGTCGGGCCTGCTTATTCTCGCCATCGCCTGCGGCGCCGTCATCTTTGCGATGAATCGCGCCAATTCCTTCCGCCATGAGGTCGACGACACCGCGGCGGAATTCACGGCGCTCATCCGCGACCTTCGCAAGGCCGAGGCCTTCGCCGGGCAGGCGACCAGCAATTGGCGCGCCGACACGCGCGACGAGTTGGCCAACGCGGCGCTCGGCCATGTCGAACGCCTCAACAAGGCCATCAAGCATCTCGACGGGCGCGTCGCGGCGCTGCGGCCCAGCCTCTCGCTCCCCACCGAACGCGGCCTGGAGTCGGCCTCGGTCAACGGCGACCTGTTCTGGTCGGCGCGCGACATCGTGCGCAATCTCGGCGTCTTCGCCAGCGCCGACATGGTCGACCCGGCGACATATCGCGAGATCCGCAACCAGAGCGACTTCTTCTCGCAGCCCATGCTGACGCGCGCCCGCGACGCACTGGAGGTCGAGCGCCGCGCCGCCGAGGAAAAGATCGACCGGCTGCTCGCCTGGGCAAGCTTCATCCTGCTCGCCGTGCTCGGCGGCGTCGCATTCTGGGTGTTCCGCCCGATGGAGAAGGCGATCCGCCAGGCATTCGCCGAAGCGGCGCAGGCGCTGTTCAAGGCCGAGGCAGCCGACCGCGCCAAGTCTGAGTTCCTCGCTAATATGAGCCACGAGATCCGCACGCCGATGAACGGCGTGCTCGGCATGGCGGAACTCCTGGCAAGAACAGAGCTGACGCCTCGCCAAAAGACCTTCACCGACGTGATCACCAAGTCGGGCAACGCGCTGCTGACCATCATCAACGACATCCTCGACTTCTCGAAGATCAATGCCGGCCAGCTAACGCTCGAACCGGAGCCGTTCAGGCTGGCCGAGGCGGTGGAGGATGTCGCCGCGCTCGTATCGGCACGCGTCGCGGAGAAGAACCTCGAACTGATCGTCCGCATCGATCCGCGCCTGCCGGCCTATGTCGTCGGCGATGTCGGGCGCTTTCGGCAGATCGTCACTAACATGCTCGGCAATGCGGTGAAATTCACCGAGAAGGGGCATGTGCTGATCGACGTGTCGGGAGAGACTGTCGACGACATCGTCCAGCTCAAGGTGCGTGTCGAGGACACCGGCATCGGCATTCCGGCCGACAAGCTGGCCAATGTATTCGAGAAATTCGCGCAGGTCGACGGTTCCTCGACCAGGCGACACGAGGGCACCGGGCTCGGCCTCGCCATAGCCGCGCGGCTGGTCGACCTGATGGGCGGCAAGATCGGCCTCGAAAGCGAGGTCGGCCGCGGCTCGATCTTCTGGTTCACCGCACCGATGCCGGCCCACCAGTCGACCGCGCAGGACACTTCCGTGCCGATCGACGTCACCGGTTCGCGTGTCCTGGTCATCGACGACAACCCGGTCAACCGCGAGATTCTTCTCGAACAGCTCCGCAACTGGGGCTTCGACTGCGCCGCGGCGGAATCCGGCGCGATCGGCCTCGCCTTCCTCGATCGCGCCGCCCAGCTTGGCGCGGCGGTCGACTGCGTCATCCTCGACTACCAGATGCCCGGCATGAACGGCGCCGACGTCGCCAGAGCCATGTGCTCGGACGTCAGGACGGCCTCGATCCCGATCGTGCTCCTGACCTCCGTCGACCAGGTCGACTTCGCGCGCATGGTGCTCGACTACGGCATCGCTGCGCACCTCACCAAGCCGGCGCGCTCGGCAGCACTTCTCGGCACCGTGATTTCCGCCATCCAGAAAGCGCGCAGCCAGGCCGGCCGCGCCGAATTCACCCGCGAGCCCGTCGAGCCCTCGGCCGTCCCCGCAGCGCAGCGGCCGGCGCTTGCCGTGGTCGAAGACGCCGCCGCGCCAAAACCCGGCGCGCCGCTCGACATCCTCGTCGCCGAGGACAACGACGTGAACCAGTTGGTGTTCGCCCAGATCCTCTCCGGGCTTGGCCTGAGCTACCGCATCGCCAGCAACGGGCGCACCGCGGTCGAGATGCATCGCGCGCTGAAGCCCAAGCTCATCCTGATGGATATCTCGATGCCGGAACTCAACGGCTATGAAGCGACGCAGGCGATCCGCACGGCCGAGGCCGGCACTGGCGCGCGCACGCCGATCATCGGCGTCACCGCGCATGCTCTGAAGGGCGACAGCAAGAAGTGCATCGAGGCCGGCATGGACGACTATCTGCCGAAGCCGGTATCGCCCGACCGGCTCAGCGCCAAGATCGGCGCCTGGCTGAGCGAGGCCGAAATGGCGAAGACGGCGTAGAGCGCGATGCTTGCCGCATACCGCCCTTGACCTCCGCGCCGGCATTCCATATCTGTTACATGTAACAGAGGAGATGGTCATGCCGACTCCCATCAGACAGCGGGTTCAGAAGCGTCGGGAGACATTGAGGGCGACCGGTCTCAGGCCTTTGCAGATCTGGGTTCCCGACACGCGTCGGCCTGGGTTTTTGGATGAATGCCGCCGTCAAGCTCGTCTCGTGGCAGTGGCCGATGCGGCCGATCGAGATCTTCAGGACTTCATGGAGTCCGCCCTCGCCGATATCGATGAGGTTGGTGAATGAGACGCGGCGACCTCGTCGCGGTCGCTGTTTCCGGAGACTTCGGCAAGCCTCGCCCGGCTCTCGTTATCCAGTCAGATCATTTCGATGCCACCGCGACGGTCACAGTGCTCCTGATTTCTGGAACATTGGTCGAGGCGCCACTGATCCGACTGACCGTAGACCCTACTCCGCGAAACGGCCTTCGGAAACGCTCGCAGGTTATGGTCGACAAGGCGATGACGGTCAGACGCGATCGGCTCGCCGAACCGTTCGGCCGACTCGAGGACGAAACCATTATAGCCGTCAACCGATCGGTAGCACTGTTTCTCGGCTTCGCCTGACTACCTGTTCTTCATCACCACGCAGAACCCGCCTGCCTGGCGGAGCTTACCGCAAATCCCGTCGGCTTCCTTGCGCGACTCCGCGCCGATGCGCACGGCATAGACACCGCGACGCGCGAGGGGCGAGCGTACCCGGCTGACCGCCGGCTCGTGCCCGGCGAGCAGGGCGGGAAAGCGCGCCCTGACGCGCTGCCACTGGCGGATAGCAATGGCGCGGCGGATGTTGCCCGCGACCTGCACGCCCCATGGCTTGATATGCACGGTCGACATGGCGACGACCTCGCTCATCGTCACCGGCAGTTTTCGGCAGGCTTCGCCGAACTTCAGCTTGGGATGCAGCGGCTGCACAGTGCCGGCATAGTTCGCGTCAATGAAGACGTCCGCAGGCTCGCCCATGATGTCGAGCACGTAGTTCTCGGTTTCGAGCGGCAGGAAGCCGCCCGACGCAAGCCAGCGCGTCACGCGACCCTCGCCGGCATTGTAGGCGGCGGCGGCAAGCCCGAGATTGCCGAAGCCGGTCTTGAGCTCGCCGAGATATTTCGCCGAGGCCGGTAGTGCCTGGTCGATGTCGAAACTGTCGTCGAGGCCGCGCAGGGCGGCCGTTCCCGGCATGAATTGCGCGATGCCCTCCGCCCCTGCAGGACTGACGGCGCCGGGATCGAACCGGCTCTCCTTGAAGATCAACCGGGCGAAGAAATCGCGCGGGATGGCGTTCCTGTCCGCCTCGCGCTCGATGATCGCGCAGATGCGGCCGACGGTGACGGGAAGTGAGCGGCCCGGCGGATCGGCCGCCGCTCGCGTAGCCCAGACGAAAGACGTCGCGAAGAGAGCCGGAACAAGCAGCGCGACTGCCGCTCGCCCCATGGTGGGCATATTATTCCGCCGCAGCCCTGCCGGCTCCACCGAAGCGCTGCTCGATATAGTCGGAGACCATCTTCTCGAACTCCGCGGCGATGTCCGGCCCGCGCAACGTGGCGGCTTTCTTGCCGTCGATGAAAACAGGAGCGGTCGGCGTCTCGCCGGTGCCGGGAAGAGAGATGCCGATGTCGGCATGCTTGGACTCACCCGGTCCATTCACGATACAGCCCATCACCGCGACCTTGAGCTCCTCGACCCCGGGATATTTCTCGCGCCAGACCGGCATGTTCTTGCGGATGTCTTCCTGGATGTTCTGCGCCAGTTCCTGGAACACGGTCGAGGTCGTGCGGCCGCAGCCCGGGCAGGCGGCGACGATCGGCACGAACTGGCGGAAGCCCATCGTCTGCAGGAGCTCCTGCGCCACCTGCACCTCGCGGGTGCGGTCGCCGCCGGGCTCCGGCGTCAGCGAGATGCGGATCGTGTCGCCTATGCCCTGCTGGAGCAGGATGCCCATGGCGGCCGACGAGGCGACGATGCCCTTGGAGCCCATACCGGCTTCGGTGAGGCCGAGATGCAGCGCATGGTCGGAGCGCGTGGCAAGCTGAGTGTAGACCGCAATCAGGTCCTGCACGCCACTGACCTTGGCCGACAGGATGATGCGGTCGCGCGGCAGCCCGATCTGCTCGGCCGCTTCGGCCGAGAGCAGCGCCGACTGGACGATGGCCTCATGCATCACTTGAACGGCGGTCAGCGGAGAGCCTTGGCTCTGGTTCTCGTCCATCAGCCGGGTCAGCAGCTCCTGGTCGAGCGAGCCCCAGTTGACGCCGATGCGCACCGGCTTGCCGTAGCGGATCGCCATCTCGACGATCTCGGCGAACTGCCGGTCCTTCTTCTCCTTGAAGCCGACATTGCCCGGATTGATGCGATATTTCGCCAGCGCCTCGGCGCAGCCAGGATGGTCGGCAAGCAGCTTGTGGCCGATATAATGGAAATCGCCGACCAGCGGCACGCGAACGCCGAGCCGGTCGAGCCTCTCCTTGATGCGCGGCACGGCAGCAGCCGATTCGTCGCGGTCGACCGTGATGCGGACGATCTCGGAGCCAGCCCTGGCGAGCGCGGCCACCTGGGCAACCGTCTTGTCGATATCGGCCGTATCGGTGTTGGTCATCGACTGGACGACGACCGGTGCGCCGCCGCCGACCATGACGCCGCCGACATCGACTCCGACGGAACGCCGGCGCGGGAAGGGTGAGGAGAAATATCCGGTCATTACCGGCTGCCTGCTCCTGAAAGCTACGGGCATGAGGTGGAGGAGCGCGTCCCCGATGTCAATGCCTGTCCGTACTGCCCCGAGCCCCCGACCGGGCCTGTCCCTAACTGCCGGGCGTGCCGGCTGTGTGACAATGCAACGAAAATGGCCCGCCGAAGCGGGCCATTCCGGATGGTTCAGCAATAGGCTTACTGCGCCGGGGCAGGTTCAGCCGGAGCTGGCTCAGCCGGGGCTGGTTCTGCTGGAGCCGGTTCCGCCGGAGCAGGCGCGGTAGCATCAGGCGCGGGCGCTGCCGGATCGGCCGGAGCCGCAGGTGCTGTCGCATCGGGGGCCGGCGCTGCAGGCGCCGTGGCGTCCGGTGCCGGGGTCGCCGGTGCGGTTGCATCAGGGGCCGGTGCGGCCGGTTCGGTCGCGGTCGGCGCAGGTTCACCCGGGGCCGGGGCCTCGCCGGTGCCCGGAGCGAAGACGAAATAGGCGATCACCGCAAGCACAAGCACGATGGCCGCGATCAGCACGCTGCTTCCGCCACTGCGGCTTTCGACACGGTTCACGACAGCCGGATCAGGTTTCCGAGCGTCGGGGTTGAACGGGTCGGGTTCTGCCGGCGAACCGGGGTTGAGCGGATCCGTATTACGCGGATCCGGAACGCGAGCGGGATTGGCCATGGCGGTTCCTCCGTCTGGTTGGACAAGGGCTAAACGCACCAATGGCGAATAGGTTTCACGTCAATGTGAGGGCGGCTTCCGGCTGGAAGCCCTCAGCCATAGCGTTCCATGCCGAGTTCCCGGACATCGATGTCCGGTGTCCGGCCCGACATGATGTCGGCGAGCACCTTCCCCGAGCCGCAGGCCATGGTCCAGCCCAGCGTGCCGTGGCCGGTGTTGACGAAAAGATTTCCATAGCGGGTCGGCCCGATGATCGGCGGGCCGTCGGGGGTCATCGGCCTCAACCCGCACCAGAAACTCGCTTCCTTCACCGGACCGGCGTCCGGGAACAGGTCGCTGACGGAATGCTCGAGCGTGGCGCGGCGCGATTCATGCAGGGTCAGGTCATAACCCGATATCTCAGCCGTGCCGCCGACCCGGATGCGATCGCCGAGCCGGGTGATCGCCACCTTGTAGCTCTCGTCCATGACGGTCGATACCGGCGCCGCGTCCGCATTGGCGACCGGAAGCGTGATCGAATACCCCTTGACCGGGTAGACCGGAATGGGGACCTGGCGCTTGCGCATCCACCGGGTCGAATATGAGCCGAGCGCCATCACATAGGCGTCGGCCTTTACTGGCTTGCCGTCCACGACGACTGCATCGATCCCGGTCCCGGGATCGTTGGCGTGAAGCCTGCCCACCTCCACTCCGAAACGGAAGGTGACGCCTCGCTCCCGGCAGATCGCAGCCAGCCGCTCGGTGAACAGCTTGCAGTCGCCGGTCTCGTCGCCGGGTAGCCTCAGCCCGCCCTTGATCTTCTCGCGCACGCGGGCGAGCGCCGGTTCCGCCTCGATGCAGCCGGCGGGATCGAGCAGTTCGAACGGAACGCCGAACTGCTTCAGCACCTCTATGTCGCCGCCCGTGCCGTCAACCTGGCTCTGGGTCCGGAAAAGCTGCAGCGTGCCGCGGCTGCGCTCGTCATAGGCGATGCGTATGTCTTCCCGGAGCGCGCGCAGGCAGTCGCGGCTGTATTCGGCGAGCGGCACCATGCGGGCCTTGTTGATCGCATAGCGGCTGGAGGTGCAGTTGCGCAGCATCCTGACCAGCCAGACCCACATGGCCTTTTCCATGCGCGGACGCACGACCAGCGGCCCATGGCGCATCAGCAGCCACTTTATGGCTTTCAGCGGCACCCCAGGGCCGGCCCATGGCGAGGCGTAGCCGGGCGAGATCTCGCCCGCATTGGCGAAGCTCGTCTCCATCGCCGGGCCGATCTGACGATCGAGCACCGTCACCTCGTGCCCAGCCTCGTTGAGGTAATAAGCGGTGGTCACGCCGATCACACCGGCCCCAAGCACCAGCACCTTCATTCTCGAATGTCCCCGCTTCCGTCAGGCCGGGACCGCTCGACCGCCTTCGTAGAGGCGGTGGAAGCGGTGACCAAGGCCGGTCAATATCTCATAACCGATCGTGCCGGAAAGCGCCGCCACGTCGTCGATAGTCTGATGGGTGCCGATCAGCTCGACCAGATCGCCCGCCGCCAGTTCACCAGGATTCAGCGCGGAAATGTCGAGGACGATGCTGTCCATCGAGACACGCCCGACGAAAGGCAGCTTCTTGCCGTTATGCCAAGCAGCTGCCGCCGCACGCCGGGGCCAACCGTCGGCATAGCCAAGGGCGATGGTCGCCGTGCGCAGCGGGGCGGTCGTCCGGTAGGCATGACCATAGCCGATGCCGATGTCGGCCGTCAGTTCGCGCATCTGGACGACCTTGGCCTGAAGCCGCACGACCTGCCGCATCGGGTTTTCTTTCCCGGGCGTCGGATTCACGCCGTAGAGCGCGGCGCCGGGCCGGGCCAGGTCGTAGTGGAACGCACCGCCCAGGAAGATGCCGGAAGAATTGGCGAGCGAAGCCGGCGCGGGCGGCAGCTTTTGCCGCAGCGCCTCGAAGGCGGCCCGCTGCTCTTCGTTGACCGGATTGTCCGGTTCGTCCGCGCAGGCGAGATGGCTCATGACCAGGACCAGTTCCAGCCCTGCCAGCGCGTCGGGCGGGAGGCTGTCGACCTCGGCGGGTGGCATTCCCAGGCGGGACATGCCGGTATCGACCTGGACGGCGACCGGCAAGGTCCGACCGAACCTCTGCGCGGCGGCCTGCCATGCCGCGAGCTGTGCCGCGCTATTGGCGACAGCGATAAGGCCCGCCTCGGCGCAATCGTCTTCCGCGCCGGGATGGATGCCGTTGAGGACGAAGATTTCGGGCTCTGGGCCAAGCACCTGCCGCAGCAAGACGCCTTCCACTGCATGCGCGACAAAGAAGGACCGGCAACCCTCCTCGCGCAGCGCCGATGCAGCGGCGACGCCAAGCCCGTATCCGTCCGCCTTCACCACTGCCGCGCAGGCCACGCCCTGAAGACGGGCCTTCAAGCGGCGGTAATTCTCGCGCAGCGCGCCGAGGTCTATGGTCAGGATCGCCCCGGCCAGGGCAGATCGATGTAGCGGAGGCGTCAATTTTCTGCTCGGACTCGTTATGTCGCGAGATCATTAATACGAAGGCCGCGTTGACGCAACATATCGCCAAATGATTTGCGATTTATGCAATATTCCAGCGGCATTATTCAATCAGGAGCAACTAATACCTCCTTTGACGGCATTCCGCAGATGCTACTTGCACGAAAATTCGAATATGCAGGAGGCTCGCTCGGACCGCCTCGCCCAGAGCGGCCGGCCAGACGTGGAATCGCTCAGCGCCGGCGCGCGAATTCAGCAATGGCGTCGCTCAAGCCATCGGTCAGCGGAAGTGAAGCATCCCGGTAGGTCGCCAGATTGGCGGGATGATCCGCGGATGCATCGACGAGCACATGGTTCATGCTGTCGAACCAGCGGCTTTCGATGTCCTGTCTGGCCGCGGAGAGCGCGTCGAAATCGGCCCTGCCGACCTGAAGATCCGTCCCGCCCCCGATCACCAGCACCGGCATCCGCAGCGCGGCGAGTTCCTCAGCCGGGCGGATAGCGAAAAGCGAGCGCAGAAAAGGCTGCACCGAAGGCCTGAACAGCGGCAGGAGAGGCTCGGGTATGGTCTCGACCTGCCGGCCGCTTTCGATCTCCCGTTCGATCGCCAGCGCCTGCGATCGCAGCGGCTATTCCAGCCTCTGCAACTGCGCCCTGAGCGTATCGCCCGGCGGCAGTCCCGGCGTCGCGACCAGCACCAGCCCGGCGATCTTCGGCCGCCGTCCGGCAACCGCAAGCGCGACGAGCCCGCCTTCGCTATGGCCCACGACAATGATTGGGCGCGAGCCGGATCGGCCTTCCAGCCAGTCGAGCACTGCCAGTACATCGTCCACGAAGGTCGCTATCACCAGGTCGGCTTCCCGCTTGACCGGCCGGCTTCCCGGCACGCCGCGTTTGTCGAAGCGCAGGCTGCCGATGCCGTGCTCGCCGAGCTTCGCCGCGAGTTTGGCGAGATAGGAGGCGCTGACGCCTAGCCGACTGTTGCCATCGCGGTCGGTCGGACCCGAGCCCGAAATAAACAGCAGGACAGGCGCATCGGGATCGGACGGTTCGATGAGCGTGGCGGGAAATCCGGTGGCGGAGACTCGCTTTCCCGCCGCCGCCAATCCTGTAGGCCCGATCGCCATCATCGCTGCGGCAAACAGCATGCGCAGGCGGCGCATTTCAGTCCGCCAGATGCCGGAACGTCGAGACGACCTCGTCATAGACCTTTTTCTTGAACGGCACGACGAGGCCGGAAAGGTCGTCCATCCTGCGCCAGTCCCAGCGGTCGAATTCCGCCTCGTGGCCGGCGGGCGGAGGGTTGACCCGGATTTCGCTGGCGTCGCCGAGGAAGCGGAAGGCAAACCATTTCTGCGCCTGTCCGCGATACTTGCCCTTCCAGACGATCCCGACGAGATGATCAGGCAGATCGTAGTTGATCCAACCGGGCGCCTCGGCGATCAGTTCGAGGTTCTCCATGCCGGTTTCCTCGTAGAGCTCGCGCTTGGCCGCCGGCAGTGGGTCCTCGCCCTTGTCGATACCGCCTTGCGGCATCTGCCAAAGGTGCTCGGAGCCTGCCATCTCGCCGTCGGGTTCCGCCATGCGGTGGCCGACCCAGACGAGCCCTTCGCGGTTGAGCACCATCATGCCGACGCAGGGCCGGTAGGGCAGGGATTCGGGATCGACTTTCTTCTTTGCCACGCTCAGCCTTTCTGGGAATCGATGGTCACAGCCGAGACCGGAACGATCTCTATGCCGCGCTTCTTCGCTTCGGCCACCCATGAGGTTACTGCATCGACCGTCACGTCGAAGGCCGATCCGGTGCCCAGCGCAAAACCCTTGGCGCGCGCCGTCGCTTCGAGCTGGTCGAGCTTCTTCAATATGGCGCCGCGGTCGCGCTCGCCATCGATGATCGCATCGCCCGAAGCAAGCGGCACCCGGTCCTTCATCGCCAGGTCAGGCGCCACGCTCCTCGCCGTCGAACCGTCGTCCAGATACAGCAGGCCGCGCTTGCCGAGCTCGGCCATAACGGGCGCCATGGCATTGGCGTCGGCGACGAAGCGCGCGCCCATATAATTCATGACGCCGGTGTAGTTGGTCGTCCGCGACAGCGTCCAGCGCAGTCGCTCGATGTTCTCCTCGGGCGTGGCGGCGACGGTCAGCGTGTTGCGGCCGGGATCGACGTTGGGATAGTCGAACGGCTCCAGCGGCGCCTGCATCAGGATCTCATGCCCCTTGCGTCGCGCCGCCTGCATCCAGCGACCAATGGAATTGCCCTGCGGGGCGAAGGCGAGCGTCACCTCGGCCGGCAGCTTCTCGATCGCCTGCTGCGTGCCGGTCTGCGATACCGCAAGACCGCCGATCACGATCGCCACGCGCGCGCCGCGCGCCCCCGACCAGGGTCTAGCGTAGACATCGACCGGGCGACGTCCATCGGCGGCGCGGATGGGCAGCGGCCCGGTATCACTCTCCTCGATCAACGCCCGGTCCGGCAGGTGCGCTGTCGCCAAGTTCTGCCCGAGGGCGGAGGGGTCGCGGATAACGATGACGCTGTTGCCTCCATCCCCGCTCTCCGGATTGACGCGGATGATCGACGGCCCTTCCTTGTTCTGGGCCGGCTGCGCCGGAGCCGTGGCGATTTCTCCCGAAGGCTGCGAAGCGGACTGGGGCTCGGCCACCTCCGGCGTGGAGGTCACCGATATGGCCGGGTTGCGGAACGGCGTCTCGCGCAGTGCGATCGCGCTCGAAACCGCAAGGATGGCGATTGCGCAGAGGCCGGTGACCAGAGAGCGCACCGGCGGCATGCGGCTACGGAACGGCGCCTGTGTGCCAATGGCCTGGCCGAGCGGGCGATCGATGTCTTTTTCCAGGTGCGTCAAGCGGCCGACCTGCGGTTTGGAGATGCCTGCGGGCTCGAATCAAACTGCCGGAACCTTGTGGGTCCCGGCAGCGACGCATTCACACGGATACTTGAGGCGCGAAGCCTTACTGGTTGTTCATCACGGCCTTGTCCGGGTTCGGCGGGAAGGCCGGATCGGTCTTCACGCCGCGCAGCAGGTCGAGCGCGTAATTGAGCTGCACGTCGTCCTTCGGATCCGGCGGTACATAGGCTGCCGAGCCCGAGCCTTCGTCGCTCTCCTCGACGCCCTTAATGTGGCCCTTGAGGTCGGATTCGCCGCGCGTCACGTCGCGCCCGGCGAGATCCTCCGGCAGCGGCTGCTCGACCTTGATGTCGGGCGTGATGCCCTTGCCTTGGATCGATTTGCCGGCCGGCGTGTAATAGAGCGCCGTGGTCAGCCTGAGCGCGCCGTTCTCCGACAGCGGGATGATGGTCTGCACCGATCCCTTGCCGAAGGACGTCGTGCCGACGACCGTCGCGCGGCGGTGGTCCTGCAGTGCGCCGGCCACGATCTCCGAGGCGCTCGCCGAACCGCCATTGACCAGCACGATCATCGGCTTGCCGTCGATGTCGTCGCCTGGACGAGAGTCGAAGCGCGACACGTCCTTCGGATCGCGGCCGCGGGTGGAGACGATCTCGCCGCGGTCGAGGAAGGTGTCGGACACGCTGACCGCCTGGTCGAGCAGGCCGCCCGGGTTGAGCCTGAGGTCGAGCACGTAGCCCTTCAGCTTGTCGGCCGGGACCTGCTCCTTGATCTTGGTGATCGCGTCCTCGAGGTCGTCATAGGTCTTCTCGGTGAAGGAGGTGATCTTCATGTAGCCGACAACGTCCTCGACGCGGTACTTCACGGCCTTGACCTTGATGATGTCGCGCACGACCGTGATCTCGATCGGCTTGTCGGCGCCCTCGCGCAGGATGGTGAGCTTGATCGGCGTGTTGACGAGGCCGCGCATCTTCTCGACGGCGTCGTTGAGCGACAAGCCGCGCACTTCCTCGCCGTCGATCTGGGCGACGT
>JAEYXI010000459.1 GCA_023428515.1 Pseudomonadota bacterium
CTCCCCCGTCGATCGGGGGAGAGGTGCCGAGCGCAGCGAGGCGGAGTGGGGGTTCGACCTCTGTCCGTTTCCTGGCGAGGGGGAGCGTAAAAGTGCTAGCCCTCTACCTCCGCGAGTTGCGCCTCGCCACGCGCGCCGGCGGCGGGGCGCTGACCGGCGTGCTGTTCTTCCTCGCCGTCGTCGCGACCATTCCCTTCGCGCTCGGACCCGACCTCAACCTGCTCGCTCGTATCGGCCCGGCGGTATTGTGGATCGGCGCGCTGCTTGCCTCTCTGCTCGGCCTTGACCGGCTGTTCCAGGCCGACCGCGAGGACGGGTCGCTCGATGTGCTTGTCCTGTCCTCCGACCGACACATGCTGGCGCTGACCGTGCTGGTGAAATGCCTGGCGCACTGGACCGCGAGCGTGCTGCCCCTGGTCATCGCAGCGCCGGTGCTCGGCCTGGTCCTCAACATGGAGCCGGTTGCGATCGGCGCCACCGCGCTGACGCTGCTTGTTGGCACGCCGGCCATCGCCTTCGTCGGTGCTGCGGGCGCGGCAGTCGCCGTCGGCCTGCCGCGTGGTGGGGTCCTCGTGTCGGTGCTGGTGCTGCCGCTGGCTATTCCGGTGCTGATCTTCGGCGTATCGGCGAGCTATGCCGCGGTCAACGAGCCCGACCCGTTCCTGCCGCCCTTTCTCATTCTTGCCGCACTGACCATGTTTCTCGCGGTGGTCGGCCCGGTCGCCGCTGCGCTGGCGCTGCGCTATTCATCGGATTGAGCTCCGGCAGATGCGGCGTTGGGTGCGATTGCCGGCTAGGCGGGCGGCCTATATCTAGCGGCCGGAGGAAAGCGAACAGATGACCGCACATGCGCTCTATGTGACAGCCGCCTACGGGGTTTCGGCTTTGGCTATCGCCGGGCTGATCGCCTGGGTACTCGTCGACGGCCGGGCGCGGCGCCGCGAGATGGCGGAGCTCGAAGCAAGCGGCCTGCGCCGCCGCTCCGACCGCAAGGATATAGCCTGATGGCCACGGAAGCGGCATCGCCGAAGCCCCGACGTCTCCTCGTGCTTGTGCCGCTGGTGCTGTTCCTCGGGCTGGCAGGCCTCTTCCTGATGCAGCTCCTGTCGGGCCGCGACGTCGCCGAGATCCCTTCCGCGTTGATCGGCCAGCCGGCGCCGGCGACCAGCCTGCCGCCGCTCGAAGGCGTTTCGCTGCCCGGGCTCGACAGCAAGGATTTCATCGGCAAGGTGACGCTGGTGAATGTCTGGGCGTCGTGGTGCGCGCCTTGCCGCGAGGAGCACCCGCTGCTTCTGGCGCTCTCGCAGGACAAGCGTTTTTCGATCGCCGGGCTGAACTACAAGGATGCGCCCGAGAATGCGCGGCGCTTTTTGGGCAGCCTCGGCAATCCTTATTCGGCGATCGGCGTGGACAGCGCGGGACGAACCGCGATCGACTGGGGCGTCTACGGCGTGCCGGAGACCTTTCTCGTCGGCAAGGACGGCAAGATCGCCTTCAAGCATGTCGGGCCGCTGACCGAGCAGGCGATCACGAGCGCGCTGCTGCCCGCAATGGAAAAGGCGCTGGCCGCCAATTAGACAGCCAGCGCCTGGGCACGCGAAGTACGCTTTACGCCAATAGGGCGACGGCTCAGCCGTAAATCTTCTGGTAGGCGTGACGCAGCATCTCGCCGCGGTCGGCGCGAAGGTCTGCAAGGTCGCGCGAGGTCAGGCTGGCGATCTCGTTGGCCAGGCGGTTGAACTCGCGGCGCTTCTCGAAGCGGTCATTTGCGTAAGCGATGAAATTGCGGATCATGTCGAGGCTCCTTTGCCGCTCCCCAAATGGCGGCTAAATCGATTGATCCTCCCTGACGACGCAAAGATATGCGCTCTTGTGTGCATCGCAACATGGAATGTTGCATTGCAGCAATGCGCAGTGTGCATGACGGGTTAACCGAGCGTTACGATCCCGGCAGGCTGCCGGAGGTGGCTACCACATGGTCTGCTTGTAGCCGTCGTCGAGCCAGCGGTCGGTTTGCTCGACGGTCTGGTCGAGCGCCAGCTGGTCGCGCAGGATTTCGCCGAGCGTCGGCATCGACGCCCGGTCAGGCCAGCTTTCGTGCCTCCACAATTGCGAGCGCATGAAGGCCTTGGCGCAATGCATGTAGGCGGCCTTGACCGTCACCACGACGACGCTGAGCGGCGGCTTGCCGTCGACCGCCAGGCGCTCGCGCAGGGTGGCATCGACAGTGATCCTGGCCTCGCCGTTGACGCGCAACGTCTCGTTCATGCCTGGGATCAGGAAGAGCAGTCCGACGGCCGGGTTGGTGATGATGTTCTCCACCGTGTCCAGCCGGTTGTTGCCGGGACGGTCGGGTATGGCGATGGTGCTGTCGTCGAGGATGGCCGCGAAGCCCGGCCTGTCGCCCTTCGGCGTCACGTCGGCATTGCCCTTGCCGTCGGACGAGCCGATTAGCACGAAGGGGCTTCTGGCGATGAAGGCGCGGCAGTGGCCGTCGAGCGTCTTCATCTCCTTGCGGATCGAGCCGGCATCCGGCTCCGGCGTCTTGTAGATCCGGCGCAATTCCTCATGCGAGGCGATGAAGTCCAAAGTCCCCTCCCGCTAATGTCTTCCGGCTATTTTTTCTGAAACTTCTCGTCGAGCGAATGGCGCATGATGAGCGGCATCTGGCTGAAAGTGAAGAGGAGCGTGATCGGCATGATGCCCCACACCTTGAAAGCGACCCAGGCATCGGTCGAGAAGGAGCGCCAGACTATCTCGTTGACGATGGCGAGGAAGAGGAAGAACAGGCCCCAGCGCAGCGTCAGCTTGCGCCAACCTTCCGCGTCGAGACTGAAGGCGGAATCGAAGACGTAGCCGAGCAGCGACTTGCCGAACCAGAGCCCGCCGAGCAGCACGGCGCCGAACAGCGTGTTGATGATGGTCGGCTTCATCTTGATGAAGACGTCGTCCTGCAGCCACAGCGTCAGTCCGCCGAACACGAAGACGACGACGCCCGACACCAGTGGCATGATCGGCAGGCTGCGGGTGAGCGACCAGGAGACGGCGAGCGCAATGGCCGTCGCGATCATGAACAGGCCGGTGGCGATGAAGATCGGCCCGCCGAAGGATGTCAGCGCCGGAAACCGCTCCGACAGCCATTCGCCGCGCGCATTGGCGAAGAAGAAGACCATCAGCGGCCCGAGCTCCAGCGCCAGCTTGAGCAGCGGGTTGATCTCTTTCTTCTTGGGGTCGCTGGGGTCGCGTTCGAGGATCGGGGCATTCATAGGTCAGGCAACTCCCGCGATCGCTTTTGCAAAATCGCTTGCGGAAAAAGGTTCGAGGTCGTCGACCTGTTCGCCGACGCCGATGAAATAGACCGGCAGCTTGTGCTTGGCCGCGATGGCGACAAGGATGCCGCCGCGCGCCGTGCCGTCAAGCTTGGTCATCACCAGCCCGCTGACACCGGCCACATTGCGGAAGGTCTCGACCTGGCTCATCGCGTTCTGGCCGGTGGTGGCATCGACGGTCTGCAGCACAGTGTGCGGCGCGTCGGGATCGTGCTTGCCGAGCACGCGCACGATCTTCTCCAGTTCGGCCATCAGCTCGACCTTGTTCTGCAGGCGGCCGGCGGTGTCGATGATCAGAACGTCCGAGCCGGCTTCCTTGGCCTTCTCGTACGCGTCGAAGGCGAGGCCGGCGGCATCGGCGCCGAGTTTCGAGGAGACGACAGTGGAGCCGGTGCGCTCGCCCCAGATCTTGAGCTGCTCGATCGCTGCGGCGCGGAACGTGTCGCCCGCGGCGAGCGTCACCTTCAGGCCGCCCGCCGTTAGCTTCGCCGCGAGCTTGCCGATGGTGGTTGTCTTGCCGGTGCCGTTGACGCCGACGACCAGCACGACATGCGGCTTGATCGAGAGGTCGAGCTCGAGCGGCTTCGCGACCGGTGTCAGCACCTTCTCGATCTCCGCCGCCATGATGGCGCGCACGTCGGCGTCCGACACGTCGCGGCCGTAGCGGCTCGCCGACAGCGCGTCGGTGACGCGCAGCGCGGTCTCCATGCCGAGATCGGCGCGGATCAGTACATCCTCCAGATCCTGCAGCGTGTCGTCGTCCAGCTTCTTCCTGGTGAAGACGCCGGCGATGTTGCCGGTAAGTTCGCGCGACGAGCGCGAGAGCCCCTGGCTGAGACGCTGGAACCAGGAAAGTTTCGGCGCTTCGGGAGGAGGCGCGGCGGGTTCGGCGGCCTTCTGCTCGACGGTCTTGGTAACGGTGATCCTTGGCGCCGGCTTTTCTCCCCCCGCGAGGGGGAGATGG
>JAEYXI010000482.1 GCA_023428515.1 Pseudomonadota bacterium
ATCTTGGCGTTGTCGAACTCATCGAATTTGCGGTTTCCGGGGCCGAAAAGCCTGTTCGTGCCCGCATCCGCTGCGGCGCTTTGTCTCCTGATGCGAGAGATATCTGGCTTTCACTGCGCAAGTCTGACGTACTTGTGTTTGAAACCGGCGACGAAAACGCATAGATCGTAGCCAGAGAAACATGGGAAGAGAGTAACAATGGGTTCCTTTTCAATCTGGCACTGGCTGATCGTGCTGGTCGTCGTGCTCCTGGTATTCGGCCGCGGCAAGATTCCCGAGCTGATGGGCGATATGGCCAAGGGCATAAAGAGCTTCAAGAAGGGCATGGCGGACGACGACACGGCCGAAGATCCGAAGACCGTCGAGCACCGCGCCGACGAGACGCTCAACGCGGCCAAGGAAAAGGCTTCGAAGAGCTGACGCCCCAGGGCAGCAGCCTGAGTAGCCGGAACGAGAGCCATGTTTGAGATCGGCTGGACCGAGATGCTGGTGATCGCGGTCGTCATGATCGTGGTCGTGGGCCCGAAGGACCTGCCGAAGATGCTGCGCGCCTTCGGCAAGACTACCGCCAAGTTGCGCTCCATGGCCGGCGACTTCCAGAAGCAGTTCAATGAGGCGCTGAAGGAAGCCGAACTCGACGACGTCAAGAAGTCGGTCGAATCGCTGAAGGGTCTCAATCCGGTGACCGAGATCAAGAAGCAGCTCAATCCATTCGAGAAGGCTGCTGCCGACGTTCGAGCCGGCCTCGACACGCTGAAGCCCAAGCCGCCCGAGCCTGCTTCGCCGGTGGCGAAGGCCTCGGAGCCGCTGAAGAACGGCGCCGCGGCCATCCCCGGTGAAGGCGCCGTGGCTGATTCTGTGACGCCGGCGTCTGTCGCCCCGTCCACTCCAGCGCCGGCGGTTCAGGCAGCTGCGGTCGCATCGGCTGAGCAGGCTTCGGCTGCATCCGCTGCAGCGGAAACGACTGCCCCGCCGAAGGCCGCAAAGAAGCCCCGCGCCGCGAAGAAGACCAACGGGACGGCCGCCGCCAAGCCCAAGGCGTCGCGCGCCAAGAAGAAAAGCGAAAGCAGCGCGCCGTGAGCACCAGAGACCAGGACGTAGTCGACAAGTCGTCGGCGCCGCTCATCGAGCTTCTGATCGAGCTGCGTTCGCGGCTGATGTGGTCGATCGGCGGCTTCTTTATCGCCTTCCTGGTCTGCTTCTTCTTCGCCAAGCAGCTCTTCAACCTCTTGGTCATCCCCTTCCAGTGGGCCGTGGCCTGGGCCGGGCTTGCCGACCACAAGGTCGAGCTGATCTACACCGCGCCGCAGGAATTCTTCTTCACCCAGATCAAGCTCGCCATGTTCGGCGGCCTTGTCATCGCCTTTCCGCTGATCGCCGCGCAGATCTACAAATTCGTCGCGCCCGGCCTCTACAAGAACGAACGCAGTGCCTTCCTGCCCTTCCTGATCGCCTCGCCGATCCTCTTTCTGATGGGCGGCGCGCTCGTCTATTTCTTCTTCACGCCCATGGTGATGTGGTTCATCCTCGCCATGCAGCAGACCGGCGACAATGGCGAGGTGCAGATCTCGCTGCTGCCGAAGGTTTCGGAATATCTCAGCCTCATCATGACGCTGATCTTCTCCTTCGGCCTGGTGTTCCAGCTTCCGGTCGTCACCACGCTGATGGCCCGCGTCGGGCTGCTTTCCTCCGCAGCCCTCGCCGACAAGCGCAAATGGGCGATCGTCATTGCCTTCGTGGTCGCAGCCGTGCTCACCCCGCCCGATCCGGTCAGCCAGATCGGCCTCGCCGTGCCGACCATTATCCTCTACGAGGTCTCGATCTGGGCCGCGCGCATGGTCGAGCGCAAGCGCGAGGCCGAACGCGTCGCCCGTGAACGGCAGGAAGCCGAGGAAGACGCTGCCGCCAAGGCCGCCGACCCCGTTTCCCCCGACACGAGCACCTCCGCCGCGGAGTAGCGGCACGCTTCCTGCCGCTGGGGTGGTAGGCCACCGGCGGCTTGACCATATCCGGCAGCGGGCAAGGATGCCGGTGCAAGGGGGGGTAAATCCATGACGGCAGCGCCGACCATCGAGACTGAGCGCACGATTCTCAGGGCGCATCGGCTGGACGATTTCAACGCCTACGCCGAGATGTGGGCCGATCCGGTCATCACCCGCTTCATCGGCGGCAGGGCCCGCACGCGCGAGGAGACCTGGATCAGGCTTTTGCGCTACACCGGCATGTGGCCGTTGATCGGCTACGGCTTCTGGGCGATCGAAGAGAAGGCGACCGGCCGCCTCATCGGCGAAGCGGGCTTTCATGACCTGAAGCGTGATCTGGTTCCTTCGATCGATGGAACGCCGGAGGCCGGATGGGCGCTCATTCCGTCGACGCATGGCAAGGGTCTCGCCACTGAGGTGCTCGGCGGCATCCACGAATGGGCGAAGGGCAGGCCAGGCTTCGACAGGACGGTCTGCATTATCGATCCGGAAAACGGGGCGTCCCTCGCTGTTGCGCGCAAGCTTGGCTATCGCGAGGTGACCAGGACGACCTATCAGGGCGAGCCAACGATCCTGCTTGACCGCTGAGACTGTTTCACTGACCGTCTGAAATATTCAACCGATCGGTTGACTTTCATTTTTGCGCGGATATATTCAACCACATGGTTGAACTTCTCGCGCCCCACCTCGACACCGTTTTCCACGCGCTCGGCGATCCGACACGCCGGCGCATGCTCCGACAGCTTGCGGATGGCGAGCGCACGGTCAGTCAGCTCGCCGAGCCTTTCTCGATCTCGCTGGCGGCCGCATCCAAGCACATCAAGGCCCTGGAGCATGCCGGGCTCATCCAGCGCGAGGTGCATGGGCGCACCCATCTCTGCCGGCTCGATCCCGGGCCGCTGGCCAGCGCACATGAGTGGCTGAGCTTCTACGAGCGCTTCTGGACCGGCCGTCTCGACGAACTGGAGCGGCTGCTTCGCGAGGAAGACGCGCGCAGACCAACCAAGATAACCACCGATCCCCAAGAAGGAGACGAACGATGACCCAACTCTCCAGCATCGACGCCTACGGCGTCCTGACCGGACCGACCACGCTGAAGATCCAGCGGCTTCTGCCCGGTCCCCTGGATCGCGTCTGGGCTTACCTCACCGACAGCGACCTGCGTCGCAAATGGCTGGCCGCAGGCCCGATGGAACTGAAGGTCGACGCACCTTTTGAACTCGTCTGGCGGAACGACGAACTGTCCGGTGCACCCGTCAACCGGCCGGCCGCCTTCCCGGAAGAGCTGCGCATGGAAAGCCGCATCACAGAGGTAGATCCGCCTCGCAAGCTGTCCTTCACCTGGGAGGGCAGCGGCGACGTCACCTTCGAACTGGAGCGGCAGGGCGACGAAGTCCTGCTCACCGTTATCCACCGCCGCTTGCCCGATCGCGACACGCTGCTCGAGGTGGCCGCGGGCTGGCACACGCATCTCGATGTCTGGGCCGCACGCGCCGCCGGCAAGGAGCCCGAGCCTTTCTGGGCGAGCTGGAGTCGTTTGCGTGACGAATACGACCGGCTTTTGCCCGCGTAACGGAACGCTCCTGCCGCTGGTCGCAGCCCAACAAAATTCAGATCCTCACCGGGCGACGACGATGAACGACCGCAACTTCTCCACGTCCTTCACGGTGGACAAGACGCCTGAGGACGCCTTTGCCGCCATCAACGATGTCCGCGGATGGTGGTCCGAGGACATCAAGGGCCGAACTGAAAAGGCTGGCGACATTTTCAATTACCGTTTCAGGGACATCCATCGCTGCGTGATCAAGATCAAGGCGTCGATTCCCGGCGAAAGGATCGTCTGGCACGTCATCGACAACTATTTCAACTTCACCGCCGACAGGAGCGAGTGGAAGGGGACCGAGATCGTCTTCGACATTTCCAGGAACGGGGAGAAGACGGAAATCCGGATGACCCATGTCGGCCTGGTCCCTGAATACGAATGTTACGACGCCTGCTCGGCCGGCTGGACCACTTACGTCAACGGCAGCCTGCAATCGCTCATCAAGACCGGCAAGGGTCAGCCCAATATCGGGGAGCCGATGAACGAGAATGAAAGGGCGCTCGCCGTCTGAAGCGTTTCGCGCGGCCATGTGCCTCCGAAATCTCGGGGGCACATGGTTGCCCGCTCAGACCGCGATGGCGCTGACCAGCACCGCGTTCTGGCGCCGGATGACCGCGCGCAGCTTGTCGAGCGGCATCGCTTCCTGCTTCACGAACTCGATGAACATCATGTTCATGTTGTTGAAGATAATCTCACCCGCCGAGCGGACGTCCGCGCCCTGCTGGACGAGCTCAAGGCCCTTCAGCCGCTCGACCAGTTCGCAGGTCTGGTCGGCGAGGCCCCGGTCGAGCGCCGCATAGGTCTTGCCGAACGGGCTGTCAGGCTGTTGTGTCGAGGTCGCCATGGCTTGCCGCCACATCTCCTTCGACAGGTAGATCAGCGAGTGGTCGATATAGATGCCGATCAGCGTGTCGATGGCGTCGGCGACGTTCTTCGGCGGCGTCTCCACGACGCCGCGCCCGGCATTGAGCACCTCGTTCACCTCCATCGAGACGATGGCGACGAGGATGTCCCCCTTGTTGCGGTAATAATTGTAGATCGTGCCGACCGAGACGTCGGCTTGCGCCGCGATCGCTTCGATCTTGGCTCCCTCGTAGCCCGCCTGCCGGAATAGCGAGGCGGCCGCTTCGAGGATGCGGCGATGCCTGTCCGCCCGTTGTCTTTCACGCAATCCGCTCATCAAAGGAGATTGCATCGAATTTAGAATTGACTCAAGTTTGGAACTGGTTCAATTTTTTCCCAACAAGCCGAATGGCAATGGGAGCACTCAGATGAAATCCGTCCTTGCGAAACATATCCGCGCGTCGGCGCTCGCCGCGGCGACGCTCGCCATCTTCGCTGCCTCGCCTGCGCTTTCCCAGGAACTCAATGCGCTGATCTGGTGCGATCACGCCGATCCGGCGCTGCTGCAGCCCTTCGAGGAAGCGAACGGCGTCAAGGTCAACGTCAAGGAATTCGAGGGCACAGGCGCCGGCCTTGCACTGGTCGAGCAGTCGCAGCCCGGCGACTGGGACGTGATGGTGATCGATTCCATCGATGTGCCGCGTGGCGTCGAGAAAGGGCTGTTCGAGCCCTTGCCCGAAGACCAGCTTCCTTTCGGCGATATCTTTCCCGAGGTGAGGTTGGACGCCTCCACCGTCGTTGACGGCAAGCGGTACGGCATCACGGAAAAGTTCGGCTACAACACCATCGCCTACAATAAGGAGAAGGCCGACCCTGCCGACATGCAGTCGCTGGCCTCGCTCACCGACGAAAAATACAAGGGACGCATAGCCGTCTATGACTACTATCTGCCCATCATCGGCATGGCGGCGCTCTCGATCGGCAAGAAGACCGCCGATCTGACCGAGGCGGACCTGCCCGCCATCAAGGATGTGCTGCTCAAGATAAAAGCAAACGCCAAGCTGGTCGGCGAGATCGTCGCGAGCCAGACCGCGTTGGGCACGGGCGAAGTCGACATTCTGGTCGGCGGCGGCGAGTTCGTCACGGCCGGGCTCGCCAAGGAAAATCCCGCGCTCGACTTCTCGATCCCGAAGGAAGGCGCGGTGCTGTGGTCGCAGTCGCTAGCCATGTTCAAGGACTCGAAGAACAAGGACCTGGCGCTGAAATTCATCCAGTACATCCTCTCACCCGAAGGCCAGGCGCGCCTCGCCACCTCCTCCTGCTATTGGGGCATGCCGGCCAATTCCAAGGCGGCGCTTACCGACGACCAGAAGAAGACGCTGCGCTTCGACGAGCAGCCCGGATTCCTCGCCCGGGCGCAGGCTTATCCCGCACCCAACGCCGATCTCGACAAGAAGATGCAGGATATCTGGACAGAGATGCTCCAGGCGCAATAAACAGATCGCGTGAACGCAACGACGCCTGGCCGGTTGCTGCCCTGGGCGCTGGTTTCGCCAGCGCTGCTCTGGACGCTCGTTTTCTTCGTCCTGCCGTTCATCGCCATGGCCATGCTGAGCCTGCTCGAGCATGGCGGCGGAGCGGCGACGCTGGAGAACTATCGCCAGTTCTTCTACAATCCGAGCTACTGGCGTGCGCTGGTCAATTCGCTTGAGGTGACGCTGACGGTCACCGTCATCTCCGTGCTGCTCGCCTATCCATTCGCCTGGATTCTTGCCGAAATCATACCGCCTCGCCTGCAACGGCTGGCGCTTGTGCTCGCGATCCTGCCCTTCTGGACCTCCTATGTCGTGCGCTCCTACAGCTGGCTCCTGGTGCTTGCCCAGAACGGCGTGGTCAACCAGGCGCTTACCGGCTCCGGCCTTGCTGATGCGCCGCTGCAACTCGCCAACACGCGCACCGCGACCGTCATCGGTTTCGTGCATTTCTTCGTCATGCTGCTGACGCTGACCATCTTCGCCAATCTCAAGCAGCTGTCGCCGAGCTACCGTCGCGCTGCCGCCGATCTTGGCGCCGGTCCGGTCCGCACCTTCCTGCACATCATCCAGCCGCTGACGCTGCCCGGCATCATGGTTGGCGCCTTCCTCACCTTCGTGCTCGCCATCGGCGACTACATCACGCCGCAGATACTCGGCGGCAACAACGAGCTGCTGATGCCGCAGCTGATCATGATGCAGATCGG
>JAEYXI010000544.1 GCA_023428515.1 Pseudomonadota bacterium
CCACGAGGCTGAACACGCCGAGGTCGAAGAGCGTCGCGCTCGCTATCGGGACCTTGCCGACCAGCGGCAGCTCGGCGTAGCGGAAGTACGAAGTGAGGAAGGGATCGCCGACCAGCAGCGAGGCCGCTCCCGTCAGGGCGGCCAGCAGCAATCCGCCGCCGATCCAGACGACCGGCAGGATGCGCAGCCTGTCCTCCACCCAGACCGTTCCGGCCGCCATGTATTGCAGGATGAAGCCTGCCGCCATCGCCACGCCTGCAGCGAAGCCGCCGCCGGGAGCGTCGTGGCCGCGCAGGAAGAGATAGGCCGCCAGCACGATGACGACGGGGAACATCCATTGCATGATCACCGACGGCACATACAGGTATTCAGCGGCCGTGGCGTTGGCCTCCCTGTCCGGTTCCGCCTCGTCATATGAGCGCTGGATGAGCTGCTGCTCGGGACGCTCGACGCTGTCCGGCGCGGGGCGGAAACGTCGCAGCAGCGCGAAGACCGTCAGCGCGACGATACCGAGCACCGTGATCTCGCCCATCGTGTCGAAGCCACGGAAGTCGACAAGGATCACATTGACGATGTTGCGCCCTCCGCCTTCGCTATAGGCCTTCTCGACGAAGAAGCTGCCGATTGTTTCCGGCGAGGCGCGCGTCATCACCGCATAGGAGATCACCGTCATGCCCGCGCCGGCAACCACGGCGATCGACAGGTCGCGAAAACGGCGCATCTTGTTGAGGACGCCGCCCGGCTCGAGCAGTGCTTGCGAGCGCTTCGGCAGCCACCTCAGGCCGAGCAGTATGAGAACAGTCGTCACGATCTCGACGACGAGTTGGGTCGCGGCAAGATCGGGCGCCGAGAGCCAGACGAAGGTCAGGCACGTCACGAGCCCCGTTCCTCCAAGAAGGATGAGGGCCGCGAGACGATGAAACTTGGCCTGGTAGGCGGCCGCGATCGCACAGATCATGCCGACGCCCCAGAGCCCGGCGAAGACGAAGTCCACAGGTCCGTTGCGATATGCTCCAAAACCGAGGCCTGAAGCGAAAAGCGGAATCGCAGCGGCAGCGATAGCGGCGGCCACGAGCAAACGCATCTGCGGCTGCAGGCGCCGCGTGCCGAGGATCTCCTCGACGCGACGCGCCCATCGCCACGAGATCGCGACGGTGACCTTCTCGAAGATGCGCTGTCCCTGGATGCGACCGAGAAGCAGCGGGCTTTCGGAGCGTTCGAGATAATCCCCCGCCCAGAGATAGAGCAGCGCGCCGGCGGCCAGCGCGATCGCGCTCATCGCCAGCGGAAGGTTGAAGCCGTGCCAGATCGCAAGGCTGTACAGTGGAGTTGCCGCGCCGAGCACCGATGACACCGCGACATGCAGGAAGGGACCGATGGTCAGGCCCGGGACGATGCCCACGACAAGGCACGCGATCACCAGGAACATGACCGGGAACCGCATCCAGAACGGAGGCTCGTGCGGCTCGCGCGGGAAGCTCTCGGGCGGCGCGCCAAAGAAGATCGAATGGATGAGCCGGATGGAATAGGTGACGGCGAGCGCGCTGCCGAGCACGGCCGCATAGGGTGCGATGGTATCGACCCATGAGTCGGCGTGGGTCTCGACCGCTTCGGCGAAAAACATCTCCTTGGAGAGGAAGCCGTTCAGCAGGGGAACGCCCGCCATGGCCGCGCTTGCCACCATCACCAGCGTGCCGGTGACCGGCATGTAGCGGAACAGCCCGCTCAGCCGCCGCAAGTCCCGCGTGCCCGCTTCATGGTCTATGATGCCGGCCGCCATGAACAGCGAGGCCTTGAAGGTCGCGTGGTTGAGCATGTGGAATATGGCGGCGACCGCGCCGAGCGGGCTGCCGAGGCTCAGGAGCAGCGTGATCAGCCCCAGGTGGCTGATCGTGGAATAGGCCAGCAATCCCTTCAGATCCTGCTGGAACATGGCGAGATATGCGCCGAGCACGAGCGAAGCCATGCCGGCAAGCCCCAGTATGGTGAACCATTCAGGCGTGCCGGAAAGCACCGGCCAGAACCGCGCCATGATGAAGACGCCCGCTTTCACCATGGTTGCCGAATGCAGGAACGCCGAAACGGGCGTCGGCGCCGCCATCGCGTTGGGCAGCCAGAAATGGAAGGGGAATTGCGCACTCTTGGTCAGCGCGCCGAGCAGGAACAGCAGGAGCGCCGGCACGTAGAGGCCGCTGTCGCGTATGGCGTCGCCGGAGGCCAGCACCGTCCCGAGATCGTAGCTGCCGCCGATGTGGCCGATCATGAGGACGCCCGCCAGCAGCGCCAGGCCGCCGATCGCCGTTATCGTCAGCGCCATGCGCGCGCCGTCGCGCGCTGCCTGGTTGTGATGCCAGTAGCCGATAAGCAGGAACGAAAAAATGCTGGTGAGTTCCCAGAAGACGACCAGAAGGATCAGGTTGCCGGAGAGAATCACGCCCAGCATCGATCCCGTGAACGCCAGGAAGAAAAAGTAGAAGCGCCGGACGGGATCCTCAGCCGAGATGTAATATCTGGCATAGAGGACCACGAGGAACCCGATGCCGTTGACCAGGAAGGCGAAGATCCAGGCGAAGCCGTCCATCCGGAGAGTGAAATCGAGGCCGAGCGAAGGAATCCAATCGATCCGGTACGTGACGCTGCCGCCGGTGACGGCGGGATAGAGCGAAACGGTCAGGGCGAGGCAGGCCAGCGTCGTTATCCCCGCGAGCCATGTCACCGGCGTGCGCGAGTCCGAGGGAAGCAGGATTGCCGCGAGGCTCGCCACGAAAGGCAAAATGATAATGAGAAGTAGGGTGTTAGGCTCCATCACTCTCCTTGTGGCTGGTCGGCATCCTAGGTTCTTAAGCTACTGAAGCGGTTCCGCCAACGGCCTTTGCCAGCTTTGGCATAACGCGCGGCAAACGGTCGCCACATCGCCGCCGGGCATCCACTCATGACGTGTTGGGCCAGAGAGGTCGCGAGAGGGCGTGCGGTGCTGTTTCGACTTGAGGTGTGGACGCTAAACTTTCGGCGTCAGGAGGCGCGCCGCTGACGAGAGGGACCGCCCAGGCTGGCAGGTCCAGTCATTTATGCTGTCACCGTATCGGCTGCGGCTGCTCGCCTATCACCAGGCGAAGGCCCTCGAGGGTCGTCGTGTAGTGCTCCGCAAGCAGCGCACAGGCCCTTGTCGTATCGTGCTCGAGCACCACGTCCAGAATGGCTTGGTGCTCTGCCGCCGCGCCTTCCCGCCGCAGTCTGCTCGGATTGGTGTTCATCGACAGGCTGCGATAACGCACCGCCTGGTCCATCAGCGTCGAGCAGAAGCCGAGCAACCAGCGGGAACCGCAGCGCGACAACAGGAGCATGTGAAACTCCTTATGGCGGAACTCCCATTCCTCGGACACCTCGCGTCCGACCTCGGACGGCAACCGTCTCTGCGTGCGGGCAAGCCTGTGGTAGCTGACGACGAGCGCGTCCTCCCAGGACTCGTCCCCGTGCTCCATCGATTCCGTCAGCGCCTTGGTTTCAAGCCAGATGCGTGTCTTTACCAGTTCCTCGAGGTCCGCGATCGAAATGGTCTGGACGAAGAAGCCGCGGTTGCTCTTGCGATAGACCAGCCCTTCCGATGACAGCCTGTTCAGCGCCTCGCGCACCGGCACCGTGCCGATCGCATATCGCTCGGAGATCGCCTCGATCTGCAGTTTCGTGTCGGGAAACAGGGCGCCGTGCAGTATGTCGTGACGGATCCTGTCGTAAGCCTGCTCGGACAGGCTTTTGCCTTCCGCCACTGTTTCGGCAAGGCTCATCTTAGCCAATGGCCCCAGGCTGGTCCGACTTGTTCCAGAACACGAGGCGCCGCTGGACCCATACGACGGTGAAATAGAGCGCCAGGCCAAGTAGGCTGAGATAGATGATCAACGCGAAGACTCGCGGTGTGTTCATCTGGCTCGCCGATTGACGGATGAGGGCTCCAAAACCTTTTCCTCCACCAAGGAATTCTCCCATGATCGCGCCGGCCATCACGCCTACGGCTGCGATCTTGAGGCCCGTGAAGATATAGGGCAGGCCCGTCGGCAGCTTCAGCCGAAGCAGCGTCTGCATGCGCGAGGCTCCTATCGACTTGAACAGCATGCGTTCGTTCTCGGTCGCTGCATAGAGCCCGGCGGCGGTCGCCACCACGATCGGGAAAGTGGCGATGAATGCCGCAAGGGCTACCTTGGAAGAAATATCGAATCCCAGCCATGCGATAAAGAGCGGCGCGAAAGCCACCTTCGGCATGGTGTCGATCGCCACGAGATATGGCATGACAGCGCGCTCGCCGAATTTGGTCTCGCCGACCAGGACGCCCAGCGAAAAACCGATCGCGGTCGCGATGAGGAAAGCGTAGAACACGGTGAGCGTCGTGGTCCACAGCGCTTCCAGCATGTACTGGCCCGAAATCAGGTTCTGCCCGACGAAGATCAGGTCGGCCAGCGTTTCTCCGGGGCTCGGCAGGATGATCGGCGACACCCAACCCATACGTGTCACCATATCCCAGATCGCGACGACCACGATGAACAGGAGGATCATGGCCACACTGCGCGGAATGCGGTCGATCAGCGCGTCCTTCTCTATCCAGACGGTATCGGCATCGGACGCATCGGTCACGTTGCTCATACGAATGCCTCCTTGCCCAACAGGTCGCGGATATGCGCCACGATCTCGCCGAAATGGGGGGTGTTGATCATTTCGAGCGTGCGCGGGCGCGGCAGGTCGATCCTCACCTCCTCGATCACCCGGCCCGGACGAGGTTTCATGACCAGGATCCGGTCGGACAGGATCACGGCTTCGGCGAGTGAATGGGTCACCAGGAAAGTCGTCGCCTGCCGCTCCATGCAGATTCGCTGCAACTCCATGTTCATGAAATCGCGCGTCAGTTCGTCGAGCGCCGAGAACGGCTCGTCGAGAAGCAGCACGGCAGGGTCCGCGACGAGCATGCGGCAGATCGAGGCGCGCTGCGCCATGCCGCCGGACAGTTCGCCCGGATAGACGTTCGCAAAATCGCCGAGGCCGACGAGACGAAGCAGTTCGATCGCACGGCCCGAGGCGGCCTTGGCTGCGTTGCGGCCATTCCTGATCTCGATCGGCAGCACGATGTTCTCAAGCGTGGTCTTCCACGGCAGGAGTGTCGCCTGCTGGAACATCATGCCGATGTCCGCGCGCGGGCCGAGCACCGGCTTGCCTTCGAGCACCACGCGGCCCGTCGTCGGTGGCAGCAGGCCGGCCATGATCTTCAGCAAGGTGGATTTGCCGCAGCCTGACGACCCCACCACCGAGACGAATTCGCCCCTGTGCAGCGAGAGATTCACCCCCTGGAGGGCAACCAGTTCGTTGCGCGCATATGTCTTCGAAAGCCGCTGGATCTCATAGACCGGCCGCTCTGTCGAGGCGGCCGGCCCCGGATCCCCCGGACGAGGGATCACGATTGTTGTCACGCGTTCCAACCCTCGACGAACTCGTTCGTGTAGACCGCCGAGAGATCGGGAAGGGCCGCCGAGAGCGCCCCGGAGGCGACGGCGGAATCGTGGATCATCTTCCAGTGCTCCGGCGGCTGGTAGCCATATCCCTTGGCGACGAAGGCCTCCGTCGGAGTCATGCGATGGATGACACCCTCCAGTAGCGAACCGGCGAAATCCTTGTCCTCGCCTTCCTGCGGGTTGCCGGCCGCGCAATGCGCAAGCGCCTTGTCCTTGTTGGCGGGGTCGATGGCGAAACGCATGCCGCGCACCAGCACCTTGCCGAACTTCGGCGCCAGATCCGGCGTGGAAGCCATCTGCGATTCCAGCATGGCGATGCCGTTGCCGAAGAAGCCGAGATAGGCTTCGGGCGTGATCTCGCGAAGCTTCAAGCCGCGTGCGCCGAGAATTGCCGCGTCCGACACTGCGCCGGCGTAGCAGGCAACTTCGTCACGCAGGAAGGCGACCGCGGCCGTACCGCCATCGCCAACCGGCAGGAAGGTGTAGTCGGCGCCCTCGTTCAGGCCGACATCCGTCATGATGGCGCGGGTAAAGGACACTTCGGCGCCATCGGCGGTGCCGACCCCGATCACCTTGCCCTTCAGGTCTTCCGGCTTCTGGAACTGGCTGTCGTCCTTCACCAGCAGGCCGAAGACGGATTTGGGGTAGAGATTGTAGAGAAACTTTATGTCCACGCCGCGTGCCCGGGCGCCGAGCGTCGGCCCGGGGCCGGGCGCACCGATCTGGGCCTGGCCGGCCGACATGGCCTGCATGCATGCCGACGAACCGTCGACGGCTTCAAGCGTCGGCGAAAGTCCTTCTTCTGCGAAATACCCCTCGCCGAGGGCGGCCCAGTAAGGCAGCCAGGTCAGCGCAGAGGGATTGGGCACCACAAAGGTGATGGCGGTCTGGGCCCGGACGATTGCGGGCATGCCGATGACCGCGCCGGCCAAGCCGCCGGCCGCCAATTTTCCGAAACTACGACGCGATAGATTGAAGCCTCGCTTCATCGAAATATCCTCCCATTCTTGTTCTCCTCCGGGCAACGGCTTTTGGGAGCCGGCACCCTCCACGAAGATTATACAAATTGTGGTTCATTGCAAAAAGAATATACAAAAATCGAAAATTGTTGACTTCATATCTTGATTTCTGCGAGTGACGGAGAAAACCTGCACCTCGCTTCCGGCGAGGCGCAGGCCCCGTAACCGGGGATGGATCGTATTTCAGGGAGGAAACTTATGGTCTCTTATGCCGTCTCGGCCCCACCACAGGCGCATCTCGATGTATCCGGATCGGACGAGAAGTTTCCGGTTCGGCGGATCTATTGCATCGGCAAGAATTACGTCGCCCATATCCGCGAAATGAATGCGGACGAGCGGGATCCACCGG
>JAEYXI010000141.1 GCA_023428515.1 Pseudomonadota bacterium
ATTCAGGCGGACGGCACTGTCGACTGGTATACGTTCAGCGGCTATCGCCGCTACCATTCCGACTGCCATGTCTGCCATGGCCCCGACGGGGTTGGCTCGAGCTACGCTCCGGCGCTCGCCACCTCGCTGAAGAATATGGACTACGCCACCTTCCTCTCCATCGTCGCCGAAGGACGCAAGAGCGTCGGCGGCGGCAAGGAGAACGTGATGCCGGCCTTCGGCGAGAACAAGAACATCTATTGCTACATGGACGATCTCTACGTCTACCTGCGTGCCCGCGCCGTCGGCGACATCCCGCGCGGCAGGCCTCCGAAGAAGGAGGACAAGCCGCAGGCGGCGAAAGACTACGAAGCCTCGTGCATGGGTGGATGACCATGACCCTCCGGCGCTCCCGCATGAGATTGATGGCGCTGACATTCGCAATCGCGGCGGTGCCGGCTGCGGCCTTCGCGCAAGGCGCCGGCCTCGGCGCTGCGGGCGAGCTTGTCGACCCGGATGTGCTGAGGGTCTGCGCGGACCCCTCGAACATGCCGTTCACCGACGAGAGCGGCAAAGGTTTCGAAATCAAGCTGGCGGAGCTGGTGGCGGAGAAGACCGGCCGCAAGTCGATCGCCTATACTTGGTTCCCGATGGCCACCGGATTCGTGCGCAATACGCTGAGGGCCAATCGCTGCGACATCATCATGGGCTATGCGCAGGGCGACGAGCTGGTGCAGAACACCAACGCCTATTACCGCTCGACCTATGTGATGGTGTTCAAGAAGGACAGCGGTCTCGACGGCGTCGAGACGATCGAGGATCCGAAACTCGCCGACAAGCGGATCGGCATCGTCGGCGGAACGCCGCCATCCGCCAACATGGCGGCTGCGGGGCTGATGAAGAAGGCCAAGAACTACCCGCTGATGGTCGACACGCGCGTCGCTCCATCCATGGCCGAGGTGATGATCAAGGACATGCTGGACGGCGCGATCGACGTGGCGATCCTGTGGGGTCCTATGGCCGGCTACTACGCCCGTGAATCCGGCGCCGATCTGACCATCGTCCCGCTGGTCAAGGAAAAGACCGGGTCGCGCATGACGTATCGCATCACCATGGGAGTGCGTCCGTCCGATCAGGAATGGAAGCGGACCCTCAACCAAGTGATCAGGGAAAATCAGGAGGAGATCAACAAGATACTGCTCGAATACAACGTGCCTTTGATCGATGAGCAGGACAGGCCGATCACGCAATGATTTGAATGCGGGACGGCGGGACCTATATTTATTTTACGAGATTTCAGGACCTTTGCTTTCATTTGTCCATTTATGTGGACGAGCCATTGCAACATCGGTGCCTTGGCAATGGTGATCGACAAGCCGGATCGGCCTCCGGGCCGGTACAACAGGAGGAATGAATGAAAAGCTGGACCAAACCGACGATGTGTCAGGTTCCCGCGGGTTTCGAGATTTCGCGGTATCTGCCTGCTGAAATGACTCCCAGGAAGTAGGCCGCAAGGGTGCGTGTTCCGGACCAAGGAGCACGCACCTTTTCGTCAGGCAGACTCCCATGAGAAGCCTTGGCGCGGACGATCCCGGCCGCGACATATATGATGTTGCGCTTTCCACCGCCGTTCTGGAGCCCCGCAAGGCAGAGCTTGCCTTGCGGCTGAAGATTGTTGGATCGGCGGCGGGTGGCGGTTTTCCCCAATGGAATTGCAATTACCGGCTGAGCCGCGCTGCACGCGATGGCGTGACAAGCGTGCGCCCGAGGACGCAGTCGAGTCTCGCTGCTTCGGCCAATGGGCGCGACTGGGTGCTCTTCAACGCCTCCCCCGACATACGCCAACAGATCGCCGAGACCCCTGAACTGCAGCCGCGCGCCGACGCGCCGCTGCGTTCCAGCCCGATCCGCGCCGTGGTCCTCACCAATGCCGATGTCGACCATGTCGCCGGACTGCTCAGCCTGCGCGAGCGCCAGCCTTTCGCGATCTATGCAACGCCGGAGGTTCTGGCCGTGCTCGAGGCGAACTCCATCTTCAACGTACTGGACCGGACGATCGTGCCGCGGCGCGAACTTCCGGTCGGCGACGAATTCGAGCTCAGCGATGCGGACGGCCGCGGACTGGGCGTGCGGATCGAAAGCTTCGTGGTGCCCGGCAAGGTCGCGCTCTACATGGAGGATGCCAGCCGTCCGGACGCGGACTTCAGTTCCGACAAGGGTGACACGATCGGCGTGTGCATTGCCGGCGGCAATGGCGGCAAGGCTGTGTTCTACATTCCCGGCTGCGCCCGGATCGACAAGGCGTTGCGCGAGCGCCTCACGGGCGCGGCCTGCCTGCTGTTCGACGGCACCGTTTTCACCGATGACGAGATGATCACAGCAGGCGTCGGCCAGAAGACCGGCGCGCGCATGGGACATCTTGCAATGTCGGGACCAGACGGTTCGATCGTCGGCCTCGAAAAGGTCAAGATCGGCCGACGCATTTTCGTCCACATCAACAACACCAACCCGGTTCTCGACGAGAAGTCGGCAGAGAATGCCGCCGTCAGGGCGGCCGGTTGGGAAGTCGCGCATGACGGCATGGAGATCGAGCTTTGAATTTTCACGCCATGGCGAAAGGCAGGATGTCTCCGACCGAACTGGAAGCCGTGCTTCGACAGGTCGGCGAGGAGCGCTACCACAACCGCCATCCCTACCATCACCGTATGGTGCTGGGCGCCCTTTCCAAGGGCGAGCTGCAGGCCTGGGCGCTCAACCGCTACTGCTATCAGGCGGTCATTCCCCGCAAGGATGCGACGATCCTCGCCCGCGCCGAAGACCCCGCCTTCCGCGCCGAATGGCGCAAACGCATCGAGGACCATGATGGCGACGACGGCTGGAGCGGCGGCATCGCCCGCTGGCTACATCTCGCGACCTCGCTCGGCCTTGATGCCGAAACGGTGAAAAGCGAGAAGCTGGCGCTGCCGGCAACACGCTTCGCGGTCGGCGCCTACCTCTCCTTCTGTACCAACCGGACGTTGCTCGAAGCGGTCGCCTCGTCCCTGACGGAGCTGTTTTCGCCTGTCATCATCGGCGAGCGTGTGCCTGCGATGCTTGCCAAATACGACTACATCACGTCCGATACACTGGCCTATTTCATCAAACGGCCGGAACAGGCCTCGCGCGATTCCGACTTTGCGCTTGCCTATGTGCTGGAGCATGCCGACACCCCGGAGCGACAGCAGGCTGTGATCGATTCGCTCGTCTTCAAGTGCGACATCCTCTGGGCCATGCTCGACGCGCTTCAGCACGCCTATGGCGAAACCGCCAATATTCCGCCTGGAGCCTTCCAGCCGGAGAAGGCAAGGTGACGGCGTTGCGCGAACGCGCGGTCGTGTCGCCACAGGTGGTGCCGTCGCTGCCGAGACACGTGCGCATCCAGTACGAC
>JAEYXI010000609.1 GCA_023428515.1 Pseudomonadota bacterium
CCGTTTGGGAGAGCAGCCAGCCGTGCCGGGCTAGTCGCCGATCCTGACCAGCATCTTGCCGACGTTCTCGCCGGAGAAGAGGCCGAGAAACGCCTTTGGCGCGCTGTCCAGGCCCTCCAGCACCGTGTCATGCCACTTGATTCCGCCCTCGGCGATCCACCGCGTCATCTCCACCGTGAACTCGGGCAGAAGGTCCTTGTGGTCGAGAACGATGAAGCCGCGCAGGGAAATGCGCTTGATGACGATCTCTGCCAGGTTTCGCATTTCGACCGGCGGTTCGTCATTGTAACCGGCGATCATGCCGCAGATGACGAACCGGGCGGAGTTGTTGGCGTTTGCCAGCGCGGCATCCAGATGCTGCCCGCCGACATTGTCGAAATAGAGGTCCACGCCTTCGGGCGCGGCTTTCGCCAACGCCGCGCCGAGGTCGCCTGCAGTCCTGTAATTGATCGCGGCGTCCGCCCCGAGCGCGCGAATCCGGGCGACCTTGTCGTCGCTTCCGGCCGAGCCGATCACGCGCGCACCTTTCCGCTTGGCGATCTGCACCGCCATTGAGCCAACCGCGCCGGCTGCCGCCGACACGAAGACGGTTTCACCCGGCTTCAACTCGCCGATGCGGCCCAAGCCAACATAGGCAGTAAAGCCTGGAACGCCGAGCGGCCCGAGCCATGCCGGTTCCGGCGCCGCGGCGACATCGATCTTCGATACGGTGGCGGCGTCCACGATGGCGTAGTCTCGCCAGCCCGAGAAATGACTAACCATGTCGCCGGGCTTGAAGCGGGAATCGGCAGAGCGTTCGACGAGGCCCACCGCTGCACCCTCAAGCGCTGCGCCCAGCTGGAAGGGCGCGATGTAGCTCGGACGGTCGCGCATGCGGCCGCGCATGTAGGGGTCGACCGACATCCATGTCGTGCGCACCAGGAGCTGGCCCGGCGCCGGTTCGGGGAGATTGCGTGTGACAAGTTCGAAATTACTCGCATCGGGCAGTCCGTCGGGACGGGCCTTCAGATGGATTTCACGTGCTGCAACCGTCATCAGAATCTCCTATATAGAGAGTACCATTGGTAACTTACGATGAGTAACTTACTATTGGTAACATAGCTAGATCGAAGCGGCCTTCAAGCCAGGCTTTTGGATTCCGGCTGTGCCAGCAGGTCTGAGATGAGTGAACCAACAGCCAAGAAATTGCCCAGGATCGAGCGGCGCGAGCAATTGCTCGGCACGGCGCGCATGATCATCGGCGAGGAGGGGACCGAGGCCTTGACGCTCGGTCGCCTAGCGACGCGCGCTGGCGTGAGCAAGCCGATTGCCTACGAGCATTTCGGTACGCGGGCAGGTTTGCTGATTGCGCTGTGCGGCGACTATGACGACCGACAGGCCGCCGCACGGACACAGATGATCGCGGCGGGCGAGACGCTTTTCGATGTCGCGAGCATTTTCGCATCGACCTACATCAACTGCGTCATGGATATAGGACCGGAAATGGGACCGGCCTTCGACGCACTCGCCGCCAGCGAGGAAACCGCCGCGTTCCGCCAGCAGATGCGGGAGGGTTATATCGCTGCGTATCGCAACGGCTTCGGATCATTCGTCGAACTGTCTTCGCCCGAAGGAAGCGCCGTACTGACCGGTTTGCTTGGGGCCGCCGAGGCACTAGCAGGCGATGCTTCCGCGGGCCGCATCGAGCGCGAAGCGGCCATCGAGGCGCTCACACAAATCTTCGTGGCGGCGCTGCAACGCTTCCCCAAGAAGAGCTAATCCTTTCGCCTTCGACGGTCAGCCGGCAGCCTTCCGGAGAGCCGCAGTGATCGCCGACACGATGCGGGATTTTGCCGGAACGCTCCCGCTACCCGGCGACGGGCTCATTCAGGTCCAGTTCGGCGATCTCGTCGAGCGCAGCGCGCAGCCTTTCGGCCTTCTCTGCGCCGATGCGCTCTTCCAGGCGCTGCTGCGCTACTTTCCAGAGCTTCATCGCCTCGGCGAGCTTCTTCTCGCCGGCGGTCGTCAGCCGGACCCGGCGGATACGGCGATCGTCCTTGTCGGCGACCGTCTCGACATAGCCGTCGCGGATCAGCGGCTTCAGCGTGTGGCCGAGCGCGGAGAGATCCATGATCAGCACGGTCGCAAGCTCGCCCATTGTCGGCGCGCCGCTGGCTCGGATCTGATAGAGCAGGCCCTGCTGGGTGGCCTTGAGGCCGGAAGGGGCGACCGCGTCGTCATAGAACTGGCCGAGCTTGCGCGCGGCGCGCCGGAGCGTCGCGTTGTTGCAGGCCGACGTGGCGAAGAAGGCATCCTTGGACAAGTCGATCTCCGGGAACCGGCACCGCCGTTCGAGATGACGCGGCTGGTCCGATCCCGGAAAAATAACGATTCCCGACAGCGTTGACAAGAAGGTGGCATATACCTATAAATTGATAGTGGCATATGCCAGTAATTGACATGAATAACCCGGGCGACGGTGAACCGCCGGCCCAAGCTGAAGGGAAAAGACAATGAGCAAGATCGAGACAGGTATCGAGCACAGGGGCACGGCGGTCGTGACCGGTGCTTCGGCCGGCATCGGCGCCGTCTATGCGGAGCGGCTGGCCAGGGAGGGCTACGACCTGCTGCTGGTGGCGCGTCGGGCGGACAGGCTGGAGGCGCTTGCCGAGGCGATCCGGCAGAAGCATGGGCATGCGGTGTCGATATTTGCCGCCGATCTCGCCGATGACGGCGACCTTCGCCGCGTGGAAGAGCGCATCGCCGGCGACGACAAGATCACGCTGCTCGTCAACAATGCCGGCATCGGCGGGTCGAAGGTGGTGGCGGAGGCCGACGCCGAGGACATCGCCCAGCAGATCAAGGTCAATGTGATCGCGCTGTCCAGGCTGACGCGCGCCGTGCTGCCCGGCCTTATCGGGAAGGGCAGGGGCGCGGTGGTCAACGTCGCCTCGATCGTCGCCTACGACACCGTCCTCGGCGGCATCTACAGCGGAACCAAGGCCTATGTCGTGAACTTCACCGAGGCGCTGGAGCGCGAGCTGGAAGGCACCGGGGTCAAGGTGCAGGTCGTGCTGCCAGGACCGGTCAAGACCGAGTTCTGGGACGTCGCCGGCGCCGACATTTCGACCCTGCCGCCCGAAATCGTCATGACCGCCGAAGACCTTGTCGACTCCGCGCTGAGCGGTCTCGCACAGGGCGAGCATTTCACGGCGCCGGGCCTCGCCGACCTCTCGGAGGTCGAAAAATTCCGCCAGGCACGCGGCGCCTTCTACGGCAAGCTGATCGCCGGCAAACCGGCGGCACGCTACGCAGCATAAGGCGATTGGCCAGCGCGCCTCGCCCAGGCCGCCCCCTCCACCGC
>JAEYXI010000614.1 GCA_023428515.1 Pseudomonadota bacterium
GATCGCGATTGAACGGGTACTGCGGGTCGTTGTCGAAGATAGCCGACGCGCGGCGGATCGCCTGCGGCCCGAAGCGGGCTCCCGGCCGGTTCGAGACGGCTGCATCGAAAGGAATGCCCCACACGACCGCGTCGGCATCCTTGATGTTCTTCGTGTAACGGCGGCGCATGAAGGAAAGCGCGCCTGCATAGGTCGGGTCGGTCGCTCGGCCGAGATTCTTCGTCGCGGTGAAGGCGTGGTCAATCGCGGATGCCGGCATTTTGAACCCTCTCGTTGATACGCGGGCATCCTTATTCGACATTCTTTTCACAAATGCGACCCCTTTTTTGCACTGCACTATAAGCCGCATTCCTGAGCCGGCTGCGTTCACGGGCATGTCACGCCCGGCCTTTATCGCTTCGCCCGAATTCGGCAGGCGGAAGCGATTCTTATGTGGAAAGCCACCCTTGCAGCGGCATTCTGCCTTGTAGCGGCGGGCCAGACAGCGGCGCTTGCCGGCGAGAGCGGCCGCACCGAGGAGATCCGCGAACGGCTCCAGAAGGCCAACCGCTGGCGCGACCATGTGATGGTTGTGGCCCATCGCGGCGGCGGCCTCGCCGAGGGTGCGAAACTCTTCCCGGAAAACTCCGTCGCGGCGGTCGAGAACGCTATTGGGCTTGGCGTGGAAATGGTCGAACTCGACGTGCAGAAATCGAGCGACGGCGTGTTCGTCGTCTTCCATGACAGTTGGCTCGACCGCACCTCGACCTGCAAGGGCGAACTGGCGGAGCGCACGCTGGCCGAACTGAAGGACTGCCGGCTGGTGACGGAAGGCACCGGCGAGGCGACTGACGAGCGTATACCGACGCTGGCCGAGATGCTGGCGATCACCCGGGACAGGATCTTCGTCAACGTCGACAACAAGCTGGAGCCGGCCGACCTGCCGGCCATCGTCGCCGTGGCGCGCGAGATGGGGATAGCCGACCAACTCGTCGTCAAAGCCAACATCTGGAACGGCGATCGCATCGTCGCGCTGAAGCGCGTTCTCGAGGCTATTGGCGAGGGGCCGGTGTTCATGCCGATCATTGCCGACGACGCGGTGCGCGACGCGGAATTCGTCGAGACGGTGACGGGTGCGTTTGAGGCCAAGGCCGCCGAGCTGATCGCCTGGCACAGGCGCGGCGAGCCGATGACTGTTGATGGCGGCCCGCTATTCGGCGCCAAGGCGAGGGCGGTTGCCTCCCGCGGCGACTGGCATCTCTGGGTCAACACCTACGCCATCGTCAACAAGCCGGCCGGCATGCTCTCCGGCGGGCGCGGCGACCAGCTCGCCACCGTCGCCTCCATGCCCGGCGAAGCTTACGGCTTCTGGGTCGACCGCGGCGCGACGATCATCCAGACCGACGAGCCGAAAGCCGCGATCGAATGGCTGGAGGCCAACGGCTTCCGGGTGCCCTATCGCCGGGACGCGATCGAGACGATCGGCACCGCCAGCATCAACTGAAAAGCAAAAAGGCCGCCCGGAGGCGGCCTTTCCAACCCGATCGCTCGGAGATTTCGCTTAGCGCTTCGAGAACTGGAAGCTGCGGCGGGCCTTCGCCTTGCCGTACTTCTTGCGCTCGACCACGCGGCTGTCGCGGGTGAGGAAGCCGCCCTTCTTGAGCACCGAGCGCAGGCCCGGCTCGTAGTAGGTCAGCGCCTTGGAGATGCCGTGGCGCACCGCGCCTGCCTGGCCCGACAGGCCGCCGCCGATGACCGTGGCGATGATGTCGAACTGGCCGTCGCGGTTGGAGGCGACGATCGGCTGCTTCAGGATCATCTGCAGGACAGGACGCGCGAAATACGCCACGAATTCCTTGTCGTTGACGGTGATCTTGCCGGAGCCGGGCTTCACCCAGACGCGGGCGATCGCGTTCTTGCGCTTGCCGGTGGCGTAGGCGCGGCCCTGCTTGTCCAGCTTCTGGACATGGACCGGCGCGGCCGGCTGTTCGGCTGCAACGGTGCCGAGTTCGGCGAGGGAGTTCAGGTCAGCCATGTTACTGGGCCCTCTTGTTCTTGGAATTCATCGCTGCAACGTCGAGCGTCTCCGGCTGCTGTGCGACGTGCGGATGCTCGGTGCCGGCGTAGACGCGCAGGTTCTTCATCTGGCGACGGCCGAGAGGCCCGCGTGGGATCATGCGCTCGACCGCCTTCTCGACGACGCGCTCGGGGAAACGTCCCTCGAGCAGCTGGCGCGCGGTGCGCTCCTTGATGCCGCCGGGATGGCCGGTGTGCCAGTAGTAGACCTTGTCGGTGTACTTCTTGCCGGTGAGTGCGACCTTGTCGGCATTGATGATGATGACGTTGTCGCCGTCATCGACATGCGGGGTGAAGGTGGGCTTGTGCTTGCCGCGCAGGCGGTTGGCGACGATGGAGGCGAGACGGCCGACGACGAGACCCTCGGCGTCGATCAGCACCCACTTCTTCACCACGTCCGCAGGTTTCTGCGAAAAGGTTGCCATGGTTCTGCTTTCTGTTTCGGACCTTCCGCCGGGAGGCGGGAAGGCGTTTCTTGTTGCTTGGATTGGCGGGTAGGCTGCCAATAACAAAACGGCGGCCCGCAAGGCCGCTGTTTCGAGGCAGCTTATACGCGTGTCCTTCGCGATCAGTCAAGGTCGCTTCGGAATGGAAAACCAATAAAATACAATGGCTTAGAAATAC
>JAEYXI010000628.1 GCA_023428515.1 Pseudomonadota bacterium
CCTTGCGGAACATGAGGATGTCGCCGCCCTTGAGCTCGGCGTTGATCCGCCCGACGAGGCCTGCGTCGTCGGCGATCATCTCCAGCATGTTGCGGTCGCCGACGACGGAATTGTAGTCGCAGACGCCGAAATCGGCCGGCGACAGCATGCGCACGCCCTTGCTCCGCTGGAGCACGAACGGCATGAGCGCAACAAGCGCGCCGTCACCGCGATTGCGGATGGTCAGCGTGCGCTGCTCGGCGTTCAGGCGGGGCGCCAGCCGCCGGTGGACCATGTCCATCCAGAGAGGCGCCTGGAAGGCGGTGGCCCGATCCGGCCGGTGAAAGGCGCGGTATTCGGCCGACAGGAAGTCGAAGTCCGGTTCGATACGGACATCGAGATCGAGCCGAAGCGACGCCTGGCCGACGGAGAGCATCCCTGCCTCCCGATCAGCGGGTGCTGACGCGCCCGAGCTCGGAGCTGGCGTCGATGCGGAAGTCGCGCTTCTTGACAACGTCGCCGGTGATCTGCTTGCCGAGCTTCTTCCAGATCGCGGCGGCTCCCGCCTTCGGGTAGACGTGCAGACCGTGGTCGGCCGTCGACATGTTCTTCATGCCGAGCGTGCGGCGAAGCACGCCGTTGCCGTAGTGCACCGCGTAGGAGTTCCAGATCTGCCTGGTCCAGTGCTCCATCGTCACCGAGATGTTGAGGCAGTCGTGGTTGTGCACGCGGTGCGGCGCATAGAGCGGCCAGGTCACCATCTCGCCGGGCTTCAACTCGACGACGCTGGCATAGTCGTCGAACCATTTTTCATAGGGCATGTCCTCGCCGGTCTCGCGCAGCAGGATCTTCTCGATATTCTGAGGCTTGATGAAGATTTCCGAGCGCGGATAGATGTAGACGCTCTTGGAGCCCTCGATCTGCCAGAGCGACTGGCCCTGGATGTCGGCGTGGTAGAACACGTTGGCGTTGGGCGACGAGATCAGGATGCCGAGGTTGCGCTTGAACGTGCTGAAGCCGGGCATGCGCGATTCGAATTCGGCGAACACCTCGTCGAGCAGCTTCTTGTATTCCGGCGCCCAATCCATGACGCGGCGGATGTTCATCCACATGCGGCCCTTCTCGATCGCCTGGATCGCCTCGAGGCCTGTGGCGCTGCCGAGTTCGCCTTCCATCGTCTTGGGGTCGTCGATTTCCACGCCGCGGGCGCGAATGCCGAGATGCTCGGCCGGGCAGCGCTCGATCACCTTGCCGAGAGCCTCGCGCGTGAAAAGGCCGGTTTCGATCAGCCGGTGGTTGAGCTTGACCAGCTCGACGCCGAACAGGCTCGCGTGGCGCGGCTCCCAGTTGGCGATGATATCCTGCTGCATGACCATGGAATTCATTGCGGCGCACCCCATTGATGGTTCCCGAACGGCGTTCGGGAACCTTAACAAATATTCCCGGAAGCCTGCGACGACTTTTGCGGCGGATCGGGACTAGGTCGGAAACCTGGGGCTCAATAGCGCGAAAACGCGGCCGAATGGGTAAACGAGGTGGCCAAAAATGGGACGGAAGTTAACGACTCGTTAAGGATGATGGCCGGAATTTAATCAAATGCGTGCCGCTGCGGTAACTTTTCGGCGCATGGGCCGGCCGTCCTACCGGCGGTAGTGCCCCGTGCCAAAAGCCTGCCTGCGCCAATCGTCCGGCTCGTCGGCGGCGCCGCGCATTGTTTCCGCCATCATCAGGAGAGACATAGGTGGCCGCCGCGAACCGGGTGCGGGCGCCTCGTCGACCTGTTTCGCGTCATCGGCGAGCGCCAGCAGCGCGTTGCTTTGCCTCCGCGGTGGGATTGGCTTGGTGGAACTCTCCGGCGGATCCTGCGGCTTCGGCAGCGAGTCTCCGGCGGGTGGCGGGCCGTCGGGGCCGACGGAACGGCGCCGGCGGAACCGCTCAAAACCGGAACGGTTGCCGATGGCGAGCGCGGTGGTGGCCGCGATGGCGCTGAGCAGCCCAAGCACCGGCGCGAGCAGCACGATGGACGGGCGGCTCGACTTCAGCGGCGGCACGGCGGGCGAGACCACCTTGACGTTGTCGTTCGCGATCAGCGCCAATTCGTCCGTGGCCTTGTTGCGGCTGAGGAACTTTTCGTAGATGTCGCGATCGGCCGCCGCCTCGCGCCGCAACGCCTCGAGCCGCACCTTGGCGGTATCCGTCAGCACCGCCCCGGAGCTCAGCCTGGCGATGTCGTCCTCGAGCTTCTTCTGCCTGGACTGCGCGACCTCGAGTTCGCCCCGCAGCTTGCGGGTCAGGTTCTGGCGCTCGTCGCGGATCTGCCTGTCGATGCCTTCCAGCGCCTGGCGGGTCTGGGCGATGCGCGGATGGCGCGAGCCGTAGGTCAGGCTCTGCTGGTCGAGCTGCTGCTGCAGCTGGGCACGCTGCTGGCGCAGGTAGGAAAGCTGCGCCGGTTCGCCGTTGCGCTCGTCCGACAGCACGATATCGCCCGAGCCCGCCTCGGTCTGGCTCTGGTAGCGTGCCCGCGCCGCCTCGGTCTCGTTCTTGGCGATCGCAAGCTGCGCGCTGAGTTCGGTGAGCTGGCGCATCTGCAGCGTGTTGTTGTTGTCGACGTAGAGGATGCCGTTCTCGGCGGCGAAGTCGGCGACCGCCTTTTCCGAAGCGTTGAGCTTGCGGCGCAGCTCGACCAGACGCTCCGACAGCGCGCGAGCCGCGTCTTCGTTGGCCTGCCGGACCTGGCTGTTCTGCGTGTCGGCGAATTCATTGGCGACGCCGTTGGCGATGCGTGCGGCTTCTTCGGCGGAGGGCGCCTTGTAGGAAATCTCGACCAGGTACGTCGCGCCCTTGCGCTCGACGGAGAGATTGCTCTTGAACTTGGCAAGCGCCTTGAGCTGCTCCTGCTCGCTGAGCTTCGTCTTCACGTCGCCCAGCATGCCGAGCTTGTCCATCACGCGCAGCAGGAAGCTGTCGGACCGCACGATCTGGACCATGCTCTCCAGCACGGCGACATCGCTGCCGATCGGCTGCAGCACGTCTTCCTGCAGCGTGACCTGCTGGTTGCGGGGGTCGACGAGCACGGTGGCGGTCGCCCTGTAGGGGAAGGGGACCAGCGACAGGAGCACGACGCTAAGGATGGTGAGCAGGATCGCAATCGCGGCGATCCTGACGATATTGTCGATGACGAAGCGAAAGAACGCGACCGGATCGATGACGCCGGCGCCCCGCGCGCTCGAATTGGCAAGTGGACGAGCCGGCTCGGGGGAGGGACGTCCCCGTGCGCCGGGGCGATACGTTTCGGGCATATCCCAATCCGAGCTCATTACGCTTCCTACCGAAAGGCAACGCGCAAGGGGTCGCGATCTGCCGGCAAGCCAAACATGACCGAACCGTAAACAGGAATGCTGAACGGGGGGTTAACCAATCGGAGAGTTTGAAGCTGTAGCATATACTACGCGGACATATTATTGACGAGCCTCGTCGCCGCCGATTTCCGTTGGAGTTTCGGCAGCGCCGGTTCGCTTGGGCGGGTTATCATGGCGAGTTTGACGGCGGAGGGCGCGGGCTTCCGCACCGAAGCATCAGCGCAGGCGGAAGTCGCCGCGATCAACTTCGCCAACGCCGTGCTGACGGTGGTCGTTGCCGCCTGCATCACCGCCCTTCCGATCTTCGCGCACCTGTTGCATCCCGGGCTCGGCATCCTTTCCGCCGTGCTGCTTGCGGGGCTCTGCGCATGGCGCATGCCGCAGGTGGCGATCGTCGCGATCGTCTTCGCGCTGCTTTTCCAGAACACCTTCGTGGCGCTCGTCATCGACCACGTGGTCAGCGACGACGATTTCGACATCATCCGCGGCTACAATTTCGTGACGATCGCCGTCACCTGGCTGGTCGTCACCGCGACCTTCCTGGCGGGCTGGCGGCAGCGCGACAGGGACATCGATCCCTTCGTCAAGGTGTTGGTGGCGCTCTTCGCGATCCTGGGCGTCTATTTCCTGCTCGGCTTCGCCCTCTATGGCATGGCCGCGATCGTCTATCTCCGCAACATCGTCACGCCGCTGCTGCTCTTCCAGGTCTGCATGCTCGCCTTCCTGCGCCAGCCGATCCGGCTCAGCCAGGCGCTGACCGTCCTTTCCATCCTGCTGCTTGCCTGCGGCATCGTCGAATTCTTCTGGCGCGACGAATGGCTCGGCCTGACCAACAGCGTCGCCTATTGGGAACGTTCCGCCGGGCCGAACTACATGACGCTGGCTTACGACAAGCATCTGGCGAAGACCGGTATCGTTTCCACCGGGCTGCTCGACAGCTTCCGGATCACGCTGTTCAATTCGCCGCTGCTCGCCGATTACGATATCGAGCTGCTGCGCCTGTTCGGCCCGAACATGCACGCCATCAGCTTTGCCTATGCGCTCAGCTTCCTGTCGATCTTCGCGCTCTACCGCGGCCGATTCGTCATGGCGGCCGTGCTGTTCGTGATGCTGGTCGTGACCAGCGCCAAGGGCCCGCTGATCCTGTTCCTGCTCGTCGCGGCGAGCTGGTGCAACTTCAAGGTCTTCGGGGCGAAATTCGCCTTCGGCTGCCACGCGCTGGTCATGGTCGTCTATGCGGCGGCCGGCATCGTCGTCGGCCGGAACATCGGCGACTACCACGTCATCGGCCTGATGGGCGGCATGCACGAGTTCCTCGTCAACCCGATCGGGCGTGGCATCGGCGCCGGCGGCAACCTGTCCTCGGAGTTCTTCAAGATCGACTGGCAGGCCGCGCAGGCCGCAGGCCGCACGCCTTTCGCGGTTGAAAGCGCCGTCGGCGTGCTGTTTTACCAGATCGGCGTCTTCGCGATCGTCCTCATCGGCGCCTATGTCTGGATCGCTTGGCGCGTGCTCCTGATCGCCCGCACGACGGGCAACGATCTCCACGCGGCCACTGCGCTGGCGCTGCTTACCATGGTTGGAACGGGTCTTTTCCAGGAGGAGGCCTATTTCGCCCCTCTGGCGCTTGCCATGATCATGGCGCTTGCCGGCATGATCATTGGCGCGGCAGTGCGTTCGGGAGTGCTCGATCGACCCGCCTGACGCTTCCGTCAGTCCCGGATCGCGATGATCGACTTGTTCAGGCCGTAGAATTTCTCGTGGATGATCCGAGCGTCACTGAAGAGCTCGCGCATCTGGCGCGTGCTCACCAGATGATGGTGCCGGATGATGTCCCGTGCCGCCGCTGGGTCCTGGATGCGCGGGAAGAAGCCGAGCGAGAAACGCTGGATCATGCCGATCCGGACTGCCTGGGGAAGATACTGGAATCCCGGGAAGCGGAAGTGGGGCTCGTAGGGAAACCAGTAGTTGGGCGTCTGGACGTAGTAGCGCGGCGCCAGCCGCTTGGTGTTTTCCGCAAACCGCTTCATGTCGGGGAAGTCGCCGACATGCTCCACCACCGAATTCGAATGCACCAGGTCGAATTTGCGCCCGGCCAGCAGGTTCGGATCGGTGGCGTCGCCGGTAAGGGATTCGAAGAGCGCGTGGTCTTCGACCGTTTCCTTCTCGAGGTTGACCAGGGTGAAGCGGAGCTTCTCCCGGTTAGCCTCGATGAAGTCCTGGCCGATCTGCCAATATGTTTCGCGGCCGCCGAGGTCCAGGATTTCAGCCTTGCCCCGTTCCGAGAGGATGGTCTCGATCAGGCGTTGTATGCGCACGAAGCGACGGCTGCGGAACTTGAACTCGATGCTGTTGCGATCCTTGTAGGGATCGGGCCTGACGTTTTCGGTGTAGTCGGCGATGGCTTGTGCGCTATTTTCTGAGGGCATGGGGCTGTTCTGGGGCATCTTCGCAGCGTAATTACGCGGCGTTAGCGTGACGTTAAACTGATCGGTAAATACCACCGAACCAGGGTGAACGAATGCTGACGCGGGCGAGTGGGCAACGGTTTCTTGAGACTTAATTGCTTTGATCGTGCCGCGCCATCGTAAAGGGGCGACGACCGTGCCATCAGTATCCAGGCCACCGCGTATCGTTTTCGTGCAGACGCAGGCGATAGCGGCCGGCGCACAGGAGATTTCACGCCTGCTCGGGCAGGGCCTTTCCCGGATGGAGCGGGACGGTCAGCCCGAGTTCGAGGTGCATCATCTCTTCTTCTATCGCATCAGCGACGTCTCCGACCGCTGGGCGAACGTGCATTTCTGCATTCCCGAGGCCCCGAAGGGCCCGATCTCCTTCCTGCAGTTCCTGTGGAAGCTGGTGCGCCTGGTCCGGCGCATCAAGCCTGACGTGCTGCTGACCTTCCAGCATTACGGCAACATCTTCGGCGCGCCGGCAGGCAGGCTCGCCGGCGTTCCGGTCATCATCGCCAATCACGTGTCGGCGCCCGCGACGATCTCTCCGGCCGCACGTTTCATCGACAAGATGCTCGGGCTCCTCGGCGTCTATGACGTCATCACCGTCAATTCCAACGAGACCTGGCGCAACTACCAGACCTACCCGGAGCGCTATCGCAAGCATCTCGTCCATGTGCCCCACGGTTTCGAGGACAAATCGGTTGATATCGGCAGGCAGGATGCGCGGGCGGCTTTCGGCCTGCCGACCGGCGTTGCGCTGATCGGTTCGGTCGCACGGCTGCATCCGCTGAAGCAGCTCGACGCGGCGATCGCCGTGATCGCGCGGCGCCCCGCCTTGCACCTGGCCATCGCCGGTCAGGGCCCGGACGCGGCGCGGCTGCGCGCCATGGCGCAGGAACTCGGCGTGGCGAACCGCCTGCATCTGGTCGGAGACCTGCCGCCGCAGAAGATCGGCCTCTTCCTCGCCGGCCTCAACGCCTTTGTCTTCCCCTCGACGGCGGAGACTTTTGGGCTGGCGGCGGTCGAGGCCGCGCAGGTGGGCATTCCCGTCGTCGCCAACGACCTGCCGGTGCTGCGCGAGGTGCTGACCGTGGACGGCCAGCCATGCGCGCTGTTTGCCGACGCATCCAATGTCGATGATTTCACCGCCAAGGTGGACATGATCTTCCGCGATCATCAGCAGACCGCCAGCATGATCGCGCTTGGCCGCAAGCTGGCCGGCCGCTATTCCGTCGACACCATGGTCGCGGCATATGCGGGCCTGATCCGGCAGTCGCTCGGCACGGGCGCGAGCCGCCCCGCCGGCCAGAGCTCGAGACCGGCTGCGACGCTGCGTTCGTCGCAGAGATGACCGCCTCTCCTCCGGCAGGCGGCTCGGCAAACTTCCTCGTCCGGGTCGACGAGGCCGCGCTTGCCCGCTGGGTGCTGTGGTTGGTCGAGGCGCTGGAGAAGCGCCCGGGGGCGCAGGTCCGCGTGAGCATCGGCGGCCCGTCGGCGGCCACGTCCTCAGCGTTGCCGACGCTGCTTTCGCTGGAAAGGATGCTGCAGGGGCGGGGCCAGCCGGGAGGTTCCGACCGCATCGGCCGCAAGGAAATCGGCGAAGCACGGCTGGAGTCCGCTGGTTTCACTCCGGACATGGTGATCGACCTGACCGACGGCGCCGGCACCGACCTGGCGCCGAACGCGGTTCGGCTGCGGCCGCTGTATGACGGGCAGCCGGGGGAAACGGCGCTCGCATCGGCGCTCTTCTTCCGCGGCACGCCCGAGATCGCGATAGAGCGCATAGAGGCGGGCGACGCTGCCGGCCGCGTCGTCGCCTCGGGCACGGCGTCGCTGGAAGCTGCGGCCGGCATTAGCGGCGGCATCGAGGCGGTCGGCTCGCGTGTTATCGCCTTTCTGCTCAAGGCTCTGTCCGGCGAGGAGGATCAGCCAGCAACTGTACAAAATGTGCCGGCGCGGGCGATCGGCGGCGGCGAGGTCCTCAAGCGTATAGCGAAGGACGTGGCGCGCGCGGCGGCGCATGCTGCTTACCGGCTCTGCTGCCATCGATCGCACTGGCGCGTCGGCTGGCGTTTCGTCGAGCCGGGCCAGGATGTGTGGTCTCGCCGGGACCTCCAGGGGCAGCGCTGGAACGTGCTGGCCGATCCGGTCGATCATTTTTACGCCGACCCGTTTCCCCTGCATTGGCAAGGCAGGGATTTTCTCTTCTTCGAGGATCTCGACCACAAGACCGAAAAGGGCGTCATCGCCGCGGTCGCCTTCGACGAGAAGGGTCGGCCGGGGCCGGCCATGCCGGTGCTGGAAGAGCCCTGGCATCTCTCCTATCCCTTCCTGATCCAGCGCGGCGGCGAGATCTTCATGATCCCCGAAAGCTCGGCCAACCGCGACATTGCGCTCTACCGCGCCGTCGATTTTCCGCTAAAATGGGAGCGCCATGCGGTTCTGGTCGCTGATGTCGAGGCGGCCGACGCGACCATCGTCGAGCATGACGGGCTGCTCTACATGTTCGCCGTGGTGCGCGACGGCGTCGGCGGCTATTCCGATACGTTGGCGATCTGGTTGGCCCCCGACCTGCTCGGCCCCTGGACGCCCCACCCCCGAAACCCCGTCCTGATCGACGATCGTACCGCGCGGCCGGCCGGAAACTTCGTCCGGCAGAACGGCGCGCTCTACCGGCCGGTGCAGGACTGCCGCCACGGCTACGGCATGGCCGTGGGTTTCATGAAGGTGACGCGGCTGGACCGCGAAGGCTTCGGTCAGCAGGCCGAAGGCATGATCTCGGGCGGAGGGCCATGGCCCGGCAAGCGCCTCCATACGCTGAACTACAATGGCCACCTCGAGGCGATCGACGGCTATACGCTGCGACCCAAGCTGAAGGCGGCGGCCGGTCTCGTGGATAACTGGTACCTGCCCAAGGGCTGAGCGATCACTCCGCTGATGGCACCAGCGCCTGCATGATGCCGGGGTCGGGCATGCCGGTTTCGGGATCCATCAGGCCGAAACCGTCCTGGAAGTCCCAATGCGCCCAGCCGAGGCAGCGTTGCTCCGCCTGCCGGCGCACCGCGGCCAGCCAATCGAGGCGTGCCTTCCGTGGGGCGTGGTATGAGAGCACGCCGAACTCGTTCACGATCACCGGCCGGGCGTGCCCGATGCTCCAGTCCGCCATCATGTCGAAGGCGGGCTTCATAGCCTCCTCGGTCCATGGCGTCTCCAGTGAGCGCTCAACCAGTGCTGCCGCTTCGTCGTGGCGTTCAACCTTGAGCTCCGCGATCCTGGCCTTCATCTCGGGGTCGTCGGCACTCGCCGGAAATGGCAGGCTGCGGAGATGCTGGATGGGATCGTCCGGGCTGCCCCAATCCGCGCCTTGATGGGTGAAGGCGACCGGGTCGTAGTAGTGGATCGCATAGACGACGTTGCGGTCGTCGAGCGGCGGCAGTCCGGCGAGTGTTTCGTGGCGCTGCGGACCGGCCGGGCCGACGACGATGGTGTTCGACGGCAGCATGCGCCTGATTTCACTCGCGAGCCGCTGGGCCATCGGCCACCACGTCTCGCTATCGGCCTTAGGCTCGTTGAGAAGTTCGACCGCCAGCTTCTCCGGGTCGAGGAAGCGCACGCGGCTCGCTATGTCGCGCCAGATGCCGAGAAGTTCGGCCTCTGCATCGCTTGCGCCGCGATCGAAGACATTGCCGGCGTGCAGGTTCAGCGACACGGCGTAGTCGAGACTGAGGAGCCGGATGATCTCCTCATACATCTGGTCGAGGAAGGCTTGCCGCTGCTCGCCGGAGAATCGATCCCCTTCGAGCAGCAGCCTGACATGGGTGAAACCCTTCTCCCGCAGCGCCTCGAGCTGTGCCACGGTCGGACGGCTGCTTGCGTCCTCACTGTCCCATCCCGGCAAGTTGACGCCGCGCCGCATCGCGGCAAGCAGTTTCGGATTGGGGAAGGTCTCGAGGGCCGTGCATGCCTGGCTGTCGTCGGCAGCTAGGGCAGGAGAGCGTGCCGCGAGCGTGGCCAGGCCAAGGCAGAGCACTGCAACGAACCGCAAGGTCGACCTCTGCACGATCACGCCGAGTGACGGATAAGCGCGCCGATCGCCTGCGGATTGGTGGTGATGTAACGCATGGCGAGCCGGCGCGGCTCGAGCCACATGCGGTAGAGCCATTCGAGGCCGGCGGCCTGCATCCAGGCCGGCGCGCGCGCATTCTTGCCGGAGATGAAGTCGAACAGCCCGCCCGACGTCTTGATAATGCCGACGCCGGTCAGCCGGTCGATGTTGCGGTCGATGAACTGCTGTTCCAGCGGCACGCCGAGTCCCACCCAGAGGATGTCGGGCTTCGCGGCGTTGATCTCGGCGACGATCGCGTCCTCCTCGTCCCGGCTGAAATAGCCGTTGCGGCGTCCGGCGAATATGAGCTTCGGATAGCGCTCCTGCATTTCTTCCACGGCCTTGGCGTTCACCTCCTCGCTGGCGCCGAGTAAATAGACGCACACGCCCGCTTCCTCGGCGAGTTTAGCCACCTCCTGGACGAGGTCGGTCGTGGCGACGCGCTCTGCAAGCGGCCGCTTGGAGAACAGCCTGGAGTAGAGAACTATGGGCATGCCGTCGGCGTGAATCTGGTCGGCCTTGCGCATCAGCGACAGGAAAGCCTCGTCCTTCCCGCAAAGCGCCAGAACCTGCCCGTTGGCCGAGGTCGAATAGAACGGACGGCCGCCCTTTCCACGGCTCTCCAGCGCATGCGCGACGAAACCGCGCGCGCTGCCCTTGATATCGGTCTGCGCGATCGTGAGCCGCCCGAGGAAACTCGTCGGCCATTCCGTCATTGGCTTTTCGGGCGACACGCCAGCGCTCGATCGTTGTTCTTCCGCGGGGATTTCGCCCCCCGCGCTTCCGCCCTTAGATGGCATGATATCGGCCATTATCCTGGATCGATCGACCCTCTTTCAACGCGATCGTTGCGCCATGGTTAATTTCGTAAACAAGTCGCAACCATGTTCGCTAAAGTTGTATCGACGTTTTGTGTAAAATTCCACGCGCCTTGCCGCAATCGCATTGGTTTCGCAACACTCTGCCGTTTACCGTGACGGCGATGTCGTGCTTGTGCGGGCAGCGAAGTAGGATATTGCCTTGGCGTGAACGTGCGGGCGGGGATGATGGGGGAAGACAGGGTGGCCAATCCCGGGGACGGCGGCGTCGCCTCGGCGCAGATCGCCGTCGGGCTTGAGCCGGGTTTCGATTTTATGTCAGGCGAATACCGGAAAC
>JAEYXI010000707.1 GCA_023428515.1 Pseudomonadota bacterium
ATGCCGAGTGTGCACATCGACATACCGAACTTCGCCATCGTGTAGGCGACGTGGCCCTTGAACCACTTCGCCTTCATGTCGAGCGGCGGCGCGAGGTTGAGGATATGCGGGTTGGCGGCTTGTCTCAGATGCGGGATGCAGAGTTTCGACACGAGAAAGGTACCGCGCGTGTTGATGTGGTGCATCAGGTCGTAGCGCTTCATCTCGGTGTCCAGCGTGCCGGTCAGGCTGATGGCGCTGGCGTTGTTGACGCAGATGTCGATGCCGCCGAATTTCTCCACCGTCTTCGCCACCGCGTCGGCGACTTGGTGCTCATCCCTGATATCGCAGAGCGCCGGCAGCGCCTTGCCGCCCGCCTTCTCGATCTCCTCGGCCGATGTATAGATCGTGCCCGGCAGCTTCGGGTGCGGCTCGGCGGTCTTGGCGGCGATGGTGACGTTGGCCCCGTCCCGGGCGGCTCTCAGCGCGATCGCCAGCCCGATGCCGCGCGAACCGCCTGACATGAAAAGCGTCTTGCCCTTTAGCGACATGGATTCCTCCTCGGTTCGGGCGATCCTTGCCGTTCGCGTCGGCGCTGGCAAGCTGTCGCAGCGGTAGCGGCCCAACGAAAATATTTCGCCGCGACCCCCGCGCGCAAATCGAGAGACTCCGCTATCTCATAGCCGGCAACATCGTCCGCAGCCCGTGATTCCCGAGGCTTCCGCATGACAACCCTGGCCGTCGCGGTCTTCGTGCTCACCTATGTGGGCATGGCGCTCGGTCGCGTGCCCGGCCTCGCCATCGACCGCACCGGCGTCGCGCTGCTCGGGCTGATCGTGCTTCTGGCGTCCGGCGACCTGACGCTCGATGAAGCCGGCGCGGCCGTCGACATGCCGACGATCGCGCTGCTCTTTGCGCTGATGATCCTGTCGGCGCAGTTCGAGCATTCGGGCTTCTACGGCTGGGTGGCCAGCCGCGTCGTCCAGGCCGCCCGCAATCCGACGATGCTGCTTGCCGTGCTGATCGCGGTGACCGGCGCGCTGGCGGCGGTCTTCACCAACGACGTCGTCGTCTTCGCGCTGACGCCGCTGGTGGCGGCCGGCCTGATGTCGCAGAAGCTCGACCCCCGGCCCTATCTGATCGGCCTTGCGGGCGCCGCCAACGCCGGCTCGGCGGCGACGCTGATCGGCAACCCGCAGAACATACTGATCGGCCAGGCCGGCGGGCTCGATTTCTGGTCGTATTTCCTGCTGGCGCTGCCGCCGACGATCATCTGCCTCGCCATCACCTTCGTGGCTATTCTTGCGACCTGGCGGCTCGCGCCGCCGCGGGAAGCGGCGGCCGATCTCGAGCCGGCGCCGCAGATCGACCGCTTCCAGATGGCGAAAGGGCTGGTCGCGGTCGTCATCCTGATCGGGCTTTTCCTGACGCCATTGCCGCGCGAGCTTTCCGCGCTCGCCGTCGCCGGGTTGCTTTTGATGTCGCGGCGGCTGTCGTCGCACACGATGATCGGGGCCGTCGATTGGCAGCTCCTGCTGCTCTTCGCCTGCCTGTTCGGCGTCACCGCGGCCTTCGCCAAGACCGGCCTGTCGCAGGACGGGCTCGCCTTCCTCGCCTCGCACGGGCTGCTGCCCGACCGTCTCTCCGTGCTGGCGCCGCTGACGCTCGCCGCCTCGAACACGATCGGCAACGTGCCGGCGGTGATCCTGATCATCCAGCTCGTCCCTGATCTGACCGACGGAGCGCTGGCCGCCCTTGCCCTGCTGTCGACCTTCGCCGGCAACCTCCTGCTCACCGGCTCGCTCTGCAACATCATCGTGGCCGAGCGCGCCGCCAAGGCGGGAACCCCGCTGAGCTTCGCCGATTTCGCCCGCTCGGGCATACCGATGACCCTCGCGAGCATGGCCGCGACCGTCGCCTGGCTGTGGGCCATGGGACTGGTGGCCTTCTAAAGTAGGCTCCTTGCGCCGCGGATCGGCGTTTACATCCTGCAAATCTGTTTGTTTATTTGTCGGGAGGATCAAGGGAGCGCCGCGTGCAGAAGCCTGTCGAGAAGGTGTGGGACCTGACCATCGCGCCGGACACGGTGCGTCTCATTATCGAAAAGGCCCGCACGGTGAGCGCCGCCGTCAATGAAGACTATCAGGACGGCGCCGAGCATGAGGTCGAGATCGACGCCGACGCGCATGACCCGCATCACCATGACGGCCTCGCGGAAGAGGAGACAGAAGACCTGACCGAGCGGGAACTCCGCCAGATCATCCGCGAACTCAATGTCGACGAAGCGGCCGAGTTGATCGCGCTCACCTGGATCGGCCGCGGAGATTACGACGCCGCCGAATTCTCCGACGCAGTTGCCGAAGCGAGGCAGCGCAACTACCGCCCGGCCCGCTATCTGCTCGGCATCCCGCTGCTCGGCGACTACCTGGAAGAAGGGCTGGAGGCGATCGGCGTAGCGGCCGCGCAATGAAGTGCTTGCGCCGGCCAGTTTTCAGCCGTGCAACCACTCGTGGCCGAAATCGTTGATGGCCATGGGCAAGCTATCGATCCCCCGACTGGCTTTGGCCATCACGATTTTCGGACTCTTCCTTCTTCCCCCGACAGAATCGTTCGCGAAAAAGACCTGGCTGGAAAAACTGTTCTCCGGGCCGCAAGAGGTAGCGCCGAAACGCCGCAAGCCCCGCCCCGCGGCAAAGCCCCGGGCCGCCGCAAAAATTGTCACGCCCCTGATGGCGCCGGTGCCCGAAGCAAAGCCCGGCCAGCCAACGACGGAGAGCGAAGGGCTGGCGCAATCGCCCGATGTCGCTCCGGCGCCCCAGGACAATCCGCAAGCCGCCGCAACGGCGACGAACGCCGCGGGGCCAGTGGAAGCCGGGGGGACTGTGGAAGAAACTCCTCCAACGCCGCAGCCCAAGCCGGCGGTTCCCGAGGACAGCGTTCCAAGCGATCCCAACACGGCCTTGCCGGAAAACGTCGACGGCGTGCCCGTTCCCGAGCCGAACCCGCGCGCGGCATCGGAAGACAAGACGCCGGCGGACAAGCAGGCTTCGCAAAGGCCGCCTGGCCCGGTCCAGGGGCCACCCATGCCGCCTGCCCACGAGGCATCGCCCAACGATGAGACGCCGCCGGAAACCGCGCCCATTCCCGAACCCAATCCGCGCGAGAGAACCGACAAGCTGGATGAGACGTCGCCGGGCAATGAGACCGCGGCGCCTGACGATGAGACGCCAAAACCGATGCTCCCCGACAAGCGCTCCGCGCAGCGTCCCGATTCCTCGGGCGATCTGCCACCGGAGGAGATTGCCTGCCGTCAGCGGCTGGCGGAACTCGGTGTGAAATTCGACAACCAACCGGCGCAATCCGACCCGGCCGGCTGCTCGATCCCCTATCCGCTCGAAATAAAATCGCTCGGCAAGGACATCGGGCTTCAGCC
>JAEYXI010000047.1 GCA_023428515.1 Pseudomonadota bacterium
GTTCTCGATTTTCATGAGACGCGCGCCGCCTCATGTCGCCAAGCGGCTTGGTTCCCCGGCTGCAATGCACTATCTGGAGGACAAAACATAAGCCGGACAGATCAAGATGAGCGTCACCAAGGAAGCCGTCCTCGACCGCCTGAAGACGGTGAACGGCCCGGATTTCACCGGCAATATCGTCGACCTCGGGCTCGTCTCGGACATCTTCATCGCCGACAGCAAGGTTTTCTTCTCCATTACCGTCCCTGCGGCGCGCGCGCAGGAGATGGAACCGCTGCGTGCTGCCGCAGAACGTGTCGTGAAGGCGATCCCGGGCGTGGCCGGCGCCATGGTCGCACTGACCGCCGAGAAGAAGGGCGGCGGCATGGAAGCCCCCGTCAATCCTCGCCCCGCAGCTCCGCGTCCGGCTGCTCCTTCGGCTCGTCCTGTTTCTGGCCGCCCCACGCCTGCCCGTCCGGCTCCACATGCCCATGCGCCTGCCTCGCAGACCTCAGGCAAGCGCGGCGTGCCCGGCATCACTTCGATCATCGCCGTGGCGTCGGGCAAGGGCGGTGTCGGCAAGTCGACCACCGCCGTCAACATCGCGCTCGGTCTGAGGGCGAACGGCCTCAAGGTCGGCGTGCTCGACGCCGATGTCTACGGACCATCCATGCCACGCCTGCTCGCTATCAAGGGCAAGCCGCAGACCGTCGACGGCAAGGTCATGAAGCCCATGGAGAATTACGGGCTGAAGGTCATGTCGATCGGCTTCCTCGGCGAGGAGGAGACGCCGATGATCTGGCGCGGGCCGATGGTCATGTCGGCGCTGGCGCAGATGCTGCGCGAGGTCGAATGGGGTGAACTCGACATACTGGTTGTCGACATGCCGCCCGGCACTGGCGATGCGCAGCTCACCATGGCGCAGCAAGTGCCGCTCGCCGGCGCAGTCATTGTCTCGACGCCGCAGGACCTGGCGCTGATCGATGCGCGCAAGGGCTTGAACATGTTCAGGAAGGTCGACGTGCCGCTGCTCGGCATCGTCGAGAACATGAGCTATTTCATCGCGCCGGACACCGGTAAGCGCTACGACATCTTCGGCCATGGCGGCGCGAAGCGGGAAGCAGAGCGGCTCGGCGTCACCTTCCTCGGCGAGGTGCCGCTGGAAATGCAGATCCGCGAAACCTCCGATTCCGGCCAGCCGGTGGTGGTTTCGAATCCTGAAGGCCCGGAAGCCAGGATCTACCGCGACATTGCGACCAAGGTCTGGGAACGGGTCGGCGAGGAACGCGCTAGGTCGGAGGGTTCCGTCCCGGCGATCGTCTTCGAGTAGACCGTCAGGCTGATAGCGATGGTCCGGCCGCGCTGACTGTCTGGTTGAAGGTCGAGAAGAATTCTCCGGCGAGCTTCTTCGAGGTCGACTCGATCAGCCGGCTGCCGAGCTGGGCGATCTTGCCGCCGACATCGGCCTTCGCCGTGTATTTGAGCACCGTCGTGTCAGGCCCATCCTCGGCAAGCGTTACATCCGCGCCGCCCGTGGCGAAGCCGGCGACGCCGCCCTTGCCCTCGCCGGTGATGGTGTAGCCGTTGGGCGGCGCCAGGTTGGAGAGCGTCACGGCGCCGTTGAAGGTCGCCTTGATCGGCCCGATCTTCAGCACGACGGTGGCGGCAAGCTCATTGTCGGCGGTCTTTTCCAGGGACTGGCAGCCGGGAATGCATTGTTTCAGCACGTCCGGATCGTTGAGCGCCTCCCACACTTTCTGGATCGGGGCCGCGATGCGCTCCTCGCCTTCCATATTCAAAGCCATGGGAACCTCCTGCCAGCGGGTGACAAAGCGGTAACGCAGCGCGCTTGCCCTGTCCATTGCCCTTTGGGCTGACCGGCTTCGCAATGCAGCATCGAATAGCGGCTATTTGTCTGACAAAAGCCCTTGCCGGTATTCGGGCGTTGGCATATCGATGCTCGACGCGCGCGATACCGGAGAGTTTGATGGCAGGCCCGACGACCAAGAAGAAATTCCGCTCGCAGGAATGGTTCAACAATCCCGACAATCCAGGCATGACGGCGCTCTATCTGGAGCGCTACCTGAACTTCGGCCTGACCCGCGAGGAGCTGCAGTCCGGCAAGCCGCTGATCGGCATCGCCCAGACCGGCTCGGACTTGTCGCCCTGCAACCGCCATCACCTCGACCTGGCGAAACGCGTCCGCGCCGGCATCGAGGCCGCGGGCGGCGTGCCCTTCGAGTTCCCCTGCCATCCGATCCAGGAGACCGGTAAGCGCCCGACCGCCGCGCTTGACCGCAACCTCGCCTACCTCTCGCTGGTCGAGGTGCTCTACGGCTACCCGCTCGACGGCGTCGTGCTCACCATCGGCTGCGACAAGACCACGCCGGCGCTCTTGATGGCGGCCGCGACCGTCAACATCCCGGCGATCGCGCTGTCGGTCGGGCCGATGCTCAACGGCTGGCACCATGGCAAGCGCACTGGCTCCGGCACCATCGTCTGGGAATCCCGCCAGCGCCTTTCGGCCGGCGAGATCGGCTATGACGAGTTCATGGACATCGTCGCGTCCTCGGCGCCGTCGGTCGGCTACTGCAACACGATGGGCACGGCGACCACGATGAACAGCCTCGCCGAGGCGCTGGGCATGCAGCTTCCGGGCTCTGCCGCCATCCCCGCGCCCTACCGCGAGCGCGGCCAGATCTCCTACGACACGGGCAAGCGCATCGTCGAGATGGTGCATGAGGACCTGAAGCCGTCGGATGTCATGACGCGCGAGGCCTTCGAGAATGCCATTGTCGTCAACTCGGCGATCGGCGGCTCGACCAACGCGCCGATCCACTTGAACGCCGTCGCGCGCCATCTTGGCGTCCATCTCGACAACGACGACTGGCAGACCGTCGGCCACCACATCCCCCTCCTCGTCAATTTGCAGCCGGCCGGCGAGTATCTCGGCGAGGACTATCACCAAGCCGGTGGCGTGCCGGCGGTGGTTGCCGAGTTGATGAAGGCGAAGCTGCTGCCGCATCCGGACGCGCTGACCGTCAACGGCAAGACGATGGGCGAGAACTGCGCCAAGGCTGAAAACCTCGACCAGAAGGTTATCCGCACGGCCGCCGACCCGCTGAAGAAGGAAGCCGGGTTCATCAATCTGAAGGGCAATCTCTTCGACAGCGCGATCATGAAGACCAGCGTGATCTCCGAAGAGTTCCGCGACCGCTACCTGTCGAACCCCAACGATCCCGAAGCCTTCGAAGGCAAGGCGGCGGTGTTCGACGGACCGGAGGACTATCACGCCCGCATCGACGACCCTGCCGAGGGGATCGACGAGTTCACCATCCTGTTCATGCGCGGGGCCGGCCCGGTCGGCTATCCCGGAGGCGCCGAGGTCGTGAACATGCAGCCCCCGGCATACCTCATCAAGAAGGGCGTGCATTCGCTACCCTGTATCGGTGACGGGCGCCAGTCGGGTACGTCGGGCACGCCCTCCATCCTTAACGCTTCGCCGGAAGCCGCGGTCGGCGGCGGTCTCGCGCTGCTGCGCACCGGCGACCGCGTGCGCATCGACCTCAGAAAGGGAACGGCGAACATCCTGATCCCGGACGAGGAGCTGAATGCGCGCAAGGCTGCGATGAACGGCAATGGCGGCTACCACTATCCGAAGCACCAGACGCCGTGGCAGGAGATCCAGCGCGGCATGGTCGACCAGTTCGACCAGGGCATGGTGCTGAAGCCGGCGGTCAAATACCAGCACATCGCCCAGACCAAGGGCATCCCGCGCGACAATCACTGATAGCGGCCGGTCGGGCAGGGCGCGGGAATTCCGCGCCCTAGAGGTAGCTGGTGATGGCGGGCGCCTCCAACTGGCGGTCGTGCTTGCCGTCCTCATAGACGATAGGCGCGGCGCCGAGCTCTTCCTCGGTCACGTCGTCCAGGCAGGCGACGTTCACCGCCCAGAAATTGCCGCCCATGAAGTCGAGATAGCCGCGCGAGAAGGTGTGCGCGCCGCAATGCGGGCACATGTAGTGGTTGATGTCGCCTTCCGGCCAGTTCGACGGCACGGCCTTGTAGTCGCGCATCGTCTCCTTGCCTTCGGTGATCCTCAGCGCCTCGTAGCCGGTGAAGGATTTCTTGTAGCCGAGCTTCAGGCAGAAGCTGCAGTTGCATTTGCGGATGCCTTCGGCGAGGTCGATATCGGCCTCGAATTTGATGGCGCCGCAGTGGCACGAGCCGTGATAGGTTTTCTTCACACCTGCTCTCCTTGCTTCCGAGCCATCTCCGCGACCAGCCTGTCGAGGCATTCGCCCCAGCCGCTCTCATGCGAATCCCGTGACGCCGAGTCGGGGAAGGGCTCGTGCCGGAACGTCAGCCTCGTGCCGTCGCCCAGAGGCTTGATGGTCACCGTGATCAGAGTCTCCGGCCCATCGTCCCAGGCGAAGGTGAACACTATTCTTTCGGGCTCGACGATCTCGCGATAGATACCCGACATGCCGTAGCTCTTGCCGTCCGGTCCGTGGATCGCGTGGCGGTAGGCGCCGCCCTCGCGGAATTCGAGCTTTTCGGACGTTGCCGTGAAATCCTTCGGACCCCACCAGCGCAGCAGATGCTCCTTGCTGGTCCAGGCCTTGAAGACCAGCGCGGGCGGCGCGTCGAAGCTGCGCGAAATCTCCAGAGCGTATGCGGCTTTTGCCGGGTTAATGGCGGCCATTCGACCCTCCTTTGTTCTGCAGTTCGGTCAAATAGTCACCGAGCCTCGCAAGGCTGTCGTCCCAGAAGGTGCGGTAGCTCTCGACCCAATCAGCGACCTCCTTCATCGGTCCGGCTTCAAGCCGGCACGGACGCCACTGTGCATCCTGGCCCCGGCCGATGAGGCCGGCGCGTTCCAGCACTTTGAGGTGTTTGGAAACGGCGGGCAGACTTATGTCAAACGGTGCGGCAAGGTCCTTCACCGTTGTTTCTCCTAGCGCAAGCCGGGCAAGGATCGCGCGACGCGTTGGATCAGCGAGGGCTGCGAGGGTCGTGCTCAGCGGGTCGTTCGACATGTATTTAACCAATGAGTTAATTAACTTAATGGCTAAATAATGTAGGGATGCGCATACGTCAAGCATTTGTAATCCTGGCGCCAGCAAGCTACCTCCTTGGAAACGGGAAAGCAGAATCGTGGCTCCCAGGCGTTCTTCAATTGGATTCTTCGGGTTGTTCGGCCGCTCCGGCGACCTCAAACAACTGGATGCCGCCTTGCGCGCCGCCGATCTGCATCCCGCGCTCGTGCCGGAGGGCGTGAAGCTGACCATCGTCAATCTGATGAAGGATCATTGGCGCGAGGAGCCGCCAGCTTCCGCGTATCAGCCGCTCGCCGGGCTTCTCGCCTATTGCGTGGCCGGGCCGGAAGCGTTCAGCGACATCAACGGCCGGGACCGCGCCGAGGATGTGGAGCGCCGCATCGAGGC
>JAEYXI010000085.1 GCA_023428515.1 Pseudomonadota bacterium
CGATTTCGTCCTGGCGGGGCGTGCCGCCCTCCACGGCCGCATAGCGCTCACCTACTTCGAATGGGCCGGCACGGTGCGCGAAGAGACGCAGATATCCTGGCGAATGATCGACGGTCCGGAGACCGCCGACACTTTTGCCACCCTGCTGGAGAACAGCCCGGTACGCAGTTTCCGCGGCACCTCGATCTCCGGTGCGCTTGTCCACGGCGCAGGCCTGTTCGACGACAATGTCTTCGACGGCGACCGGAAGGTCATAGACGTCTCCGGCGACGGGCCGAACAACATAGGCCCGCCGGTCGCCGCCGTACGCGACGCGGCGGTGATGAACGGCATCACGATCAATGGCCTGCCGATCCTTATCCGGCCTTCGTTCACCGTGCGTGAGCTTGATCGTTATTATGCCGAATGCGTCACCGGCGGTCCGGGCTCCTTCGTGCTGCCCATCAGGGAAGCCTCGGAATTCGCCACTGCGATCCGCCGCAAGCTGATCCTGGAAGTCAGCGGCGCGCCGCGCGCAGAGCGCGTCATTCCGGTGCAGGCTGCCGAACCGATGGACTGCGAGCGCGGTGAACGCGAGAGGCGGCTGTTCTCCGATCCCTATCTTCCGGAGCTCGACAAGTAGCGCCAGAGAGTAGCGTCATGGGCTTGACCTCAACTGTGGTTGAGGTTTCAGAAGCGTTGCTCCCGATTGAAAACGAAGGAGCGAAATCATGCAGAAGCAAGCCGGCGACCAGCCACGCACCATCAGGAAATACACGATCGGCGAGGCGCGCGACTGGATGGTATGGGAAGGTGTTGCGCTGGCCGACGTGGTCAATGAGGACGAGACGCCGGCCGCCAAGCTCGGCGCCGTCGGCTTCCTGCGGGCGCCGAAAGGCGTGACCACGAATTTCGAGTTTCCCTACGACGAAGTGCTGGTGGTGACGAAAGGCGTCTGCACCGTCACCTCAGGCGGCCGCAGCTTGAGGATGCAGGCCGGGGAAGTTGTCTATTTGCCTGCCGGCACGCCAGGCAGTTTCCGTACCGACGAGGATACGGAACTGGTCTATGTCGCGTCCTCGCCCTATGGCGAGGTCAATCGGCAGGCGAAAGCCCAACTCCTCGGAGCCGCCTGAATCCAGGACATCACTTGATCGCCTGCAACGGGCGCTGGCCGATGTCTTCGGGGTCGAAGGAGGTCGTCTGGTAAACTTGGTTGATCCAGTTGCCGAACAACAGGTGGGCGTGGGAGCGCCAGCGATTGAGCGGAGGCTTGGTGGGGTCGTCATCCGGATAATATCCATGCGGTACCGCGATCGGTGACCCCAGGCCCACGTCGCGGTCGTATTCCTCCTTCAGGGACGTCGAGTCGTATTCGATGTGGTTGAACATATAGAGCCGGTTGCCGGTCCTTTCGGCGACGAGGCTTGGTCCCGTCACGTCCGATTCCATGAGCAGCTGGAGATCCTGTGTGGCGCGGATGTCGCCGGACCTCACTTCCGTCCACCGTGAAACCGGAATGGCGAAATCGTCGGAGAAACCGGCCAGGTACGGGGAAGCGGGGGCATTGTTGCTGTGCCGGAACACCCCGAAAGCCTTCTTCTCCAGCGTGTATTTGGGGATGCGGTGGAAATGCCACGCAGCCGCCATCGCTCCCCAGCATATGAAGAAGGAGGAGTGAACATTGGTCGTCGTCCAGTCGAGGATGCGCGTCAACTCGTCCCAGTAGGAAACCTCCTCGAACGGCAGGAGCTCGATCGGGGCGCCGGTGATGATGAAGCCGTCGAACTTGCGATCTGCGACCTTCTCCCACTTCTGGTAGAAGGCGATCAGGTGTTCTTCCGGCGTGTTCTTGGCCTTGTGGCCGCCGATTCGCACCAGCGTCAGCTCGACCTGCAGGGGAGACGCGCCGATCAGGCGCGCGAACTGCGTTTCGGTGCGCACCTTGTTGGGCATCAGGTTCAACAGCCCGATCTGCAGCGGACGTATATCCTGGCGCAGCGCCGTTCGCTCGTCCATCACGGATACACCCTCACGCAGGAGGATATCGTGTGCGGGCAGCTGATCGGGGATCTTGATCGGCATCGCGAACTCCAAACAAAAAACCGGCCTTTGCTCGCGCAAAGCCGGTTACGATGTGCAACGGCCCTTTAGCGAGTTGTTTAACGTGGCTGCAAGCCGACCGGCCAAATCACCACGGGGTCAAGCGCGTCTTCTATGCCTCCCCGGCCCCGCCGTCAACGGGGCGGAAGTCTTGGGGCCTGAGGACAGTCTCGACATTGGCGGCGGCGGCCTGTATTCCGCAGCCGTCCTCACTTTCGAGGCGTTTCCGGACCCGTAATATGACCAAGGCAACCGATCTTTCCCGTCCGCAGCCGCGCGCAGGCGTCATGGACATCGAGGCCTATGTGCCGGGCAAGAGCGCCGCACATGGCGTTGCCAAGGTCCATAAGCTGTCCTCCAACGAGAATCCGCTCGGCTCCTCGCCAAAGGTGATTGAGGCGGTGCGTGAGGTTGCCGGCAAGCTGGAGTTCTATCCCGACGGGGCAGCAACCAGGCTGCGCGAGGCGATCGGCGAGGCGCATGGGCTGAATCCGGCGAATATTGTCTGCTCCAACGGCTCCGACGAGATTCTCGGCCTGCTCGCCCAGACCTACCTCTCGCCCGGCGACGAGGCGATTTTCACCGAGCACGGCTTCCTGGTCTACAAGATCTACATCCAGGCGGCCGGCGCCGTTCCCGTCTCGGTCAAGGAGGTCGACGAACGCGCTGACGTGGACAACATCCTCGCCGCCGTCACCGCGAAGACGAAGATCGTCTTCCTCGCCAACCCCAACAACCCGACCGGCACCTATCTGTCGTTCGAGGAAGTCCGCCGCCTGCATGCCGGCCTGCCCAAGCATGTGCTGCTCGTGCTCGACGCAGCCTATGCCGAATACGTCCGGCGCAACGACTATGAGGCCGGCGTCGAACTGGTCGGCAATTCGCAGAACGTCGTGATGACGCGCACATTTTCCAAGATCCACGGCCTCGGCGGCCTGCGCATCGGCTGGATGTACGGGCCGGCGCACATCGTCGACGCCATCAACCGCATGCGCGGTCCCTTCAACGTCAACGCGGCGGCGATCGAGGCGGGCGTTGCCGCGGTCAAGGATCGCTCGCACGTCGAGCGAACCGTTGCTCACAACGAGCGCTGGCTGTCCTGGCTGGCGGAAGAACTGCCGAAGCTCGGCCTGCGCGTGACGCCGAGCGTCGGCAATTTCATCCTCATCCACTTCCCGGCGGGTGAGAAGCATTCGGCCGCGGCGGCCGACGCCTGGCTGTCGGAGCGCGGCTACATCCTTCGCCGCGTCGCCGCCTACGGCTTCCCCAACGCGCTGCGCATGACCGTCGGCACCGAGGAGGCCAATCGCGGCGTCGTGTCGGCACTTGCCGAATTCCTGAAAAGCTGACGCCATGGCCGAGCCTCTGTTCGACAAAATAGCCCTGATCGGTATCGGCCTGATCGGCTCGTCGCTCGCCCGCGTCGTGCGCCGCGAGAACCTCGCCCGCCACGTCGCGATTTCCACGCGCAGCGAAAGCACGCTTGCCCGTGCGAAAGAGCTCGGCCTCGGCGACAGCTACACCACCGATGCCGCCGAGGCGGTGAAGGACGCCGATCTCGTTATCGTCTCCGTGCCGGTCGGCTCGTCAGGCGCGGTGGCCAAGGAGATCGCGCCAGCGCTGAAGAAGGGCGCGATCCTGACCGATGTCGGCTCCACCAAGGCCTCGGTCATCGCGCAGATGTCGCCCTATGTGCCCGAGGGCGTGCATTTCATCCCCGGCCATCCCTTGGCGGGCACGGAGAAGTCCGGCCCTGATGCCGGCTTCGCCGAACTCTTCGAGAACCGCTGGTGCATCTTCACGCCGCTCCCCGGCACCGATCCTGCGGCGCTTGAGAAGCTCTCGGAGTTCTGGCGGCGTTGCGGTTCCAATATCGACACGATGGACGCCGAACATCACGACAAGACGCTCGCCATCGTCTCGCATTTGCCGCACATCATCGCCTACAACATCGTCGGCACGGCCGACGACCTGGAGACGGTGACCAAGTCCGAGGTCATCAAGTATTCGGCTTCGGGTTTTCGCGACTTCACCCGCCTGGCCGCTTCCGACCCGACGATGTGGCGCGACGTCTGCC
>JAEYXI010000124.1 GCA_023428515.1 Pseudomonadota bacterium
TCTCTGGTCTGTGCAGTCCATAGTCCGGCGCGCGACCGGCAATCGCACAGGCGATATCGAGGAAATCGCCATAGCGGTTGGTGCGCGCACCGAGCACCGAATTGCAGAAGACCACCGCGTTGGATTCGCCCCAGGCGACGTCAGTGCCAAAATCCGGCCGATGCCCGGCCTGGTACGGCGCACAGGTCCAGCTCTGCTCGCAACCCAGTTTGCGATAAGCCTCCATCATGCGCCGCGCCATGCCGCGGGCAGGCTCCTCCAGCCGGACCCGCGAGCAGCCCATCAGGTCGAGTGCGCCGACATTGAGCGTCGAGCGCACGGTAACGCGCGCGCCACCCTCGACCAGCCTTTCGGCGAAGAGCGTGCCGGAATCGCCGTGATAGAGCGCCCCGTCTATATGCGTGGACGCGATGGGGATGAGCCGTGGCGCGCCGAGCAAGCGTGCGCTCTCGGCGACGATGCGCATGGCCATCGCCGCGCCTTCGCCCGACTGGCCGCCGGCTATTGCGCGTTCTTCGGCGGTCAGGCTAAGGCTCACGCGAGGCGCTTCCGGAAGGTGATGGAAGTCGACCGGTCGTAGCCGGCATGCGCCGTGCGCCCAATCTCGACAAATCCCATGTGCCGGAAGAAGTTGTGATTGCCCGTCAGCTCGACGCGCGTTTCGAGCTCCAATGCGTGCTTCCTTAGCCGAAGCGCGACCTCTTCGGCGGCATCCATTAGCCGGCGTCCTAACCCTTGGCCTTGCTCGCCGGGATCGACCGCCAGCTTTCCTACATAGAGCGCATCGCCCCGTTCGGCGGCAAAGACACAGCCCGCGAGGCGATCGCCATTCCAGGCGACGAGGCAGAACTCATTGGCCGCTTTTTCAGCGAGGGTAGCAGGTGTCAGGCGATGTGCCGAGGAGGGTGGATCGATGACGCCGTCCATAGAGGCAAACGAGCGCAGGATAAGGTCGAGCAAGTTCTGCCAGCGGTCGAAATCCTCGGGCAACCGCTCGACCGCGATGTCGGCCAACGCCTCGCTCATCCGTGTGCCTTGTAGCGGATCGTGTCGAAGCGCGCGGCGAGCGCGTCGTAGAGCAGTAGCCGTCCGACCAACGGCTCGCCGATGCCTGATATCAGCTTGATCACCTCCATGGCCTGCAGCGTGCCGACCACCCCGGTCAGCACGCCGAGCACGCCGGCCTCTGCGCAGGACGGCACCAGCCCCGCGGGCGGCGGCTCCGGGAAAAGATCGCGATAGGACGGATTGGGCTTGCCGTCCGGTCCGATCTCGTAAGGCTTCAGCACGGTGATCTGGCCGTCGAAGCGCCCCACGGAAGCATGCACCAGCGGCCGCTTTTCGGCGGCGCAGGCGTCGGCCACCGCAAAGCGCGTCTCGAAATTATCCGAGCCGTCCGCAACGACGTCATATTGCGCGACCAGCGCCGCGGCATTGCCTGCGTCGAGATGCCAATCGTGCAATTCGACGCCCACGTTGGGATTGATGCGCTCGATGGCCGCCTTGGCGCTCGTCAGCTTCGGCTTGCCGACCGATGCCGTGTCGTGGATCACCTGCCGCTGCAGGTTGGAGAGCGAAACCTTATCGTCGTCGACGATGCCGAGCGTGCCGACACCTGCCGCCGCGAGATATTGCAGCATCGGCGCCCCGAGCCCACCCGCACCAATCACCAGCACGCGGGCGCGCTTCAGTCTCTGCTGGCCGGCGCCGCCGATCTCCGGCAGCACGATGTGGCGCGCGTATCGTTCGAGTTCTTCCGGCGAAAGCGGGGCGGGAGCATCCATGGCGGAAGTCTACTGCGATGGCCGCTGCTTGTCAGTGCCCCTCGGTCGCGCGCACGCTGCCGTGCTCGACGGTGAGGAACTGCGCGCGGCCAAGAATGCTGGAGAAAAGCGAGGCTTCGGTGCCGGTCATGAAGGTCTGGCATCCGAGTTCCTCGAGGATGGAGAACAGCGCGGCACGGCGTCCGGCGTCGAGATGCGCGGCGATCTCGTCGAGCAGCAGGATCGGCACGCTGCCCGTCATCTCGCCAGAAAGGCGGGCGTGCGACAGCACGATGCCGACCAGCAGCGCCTTCTGCTCGCCTGTCGAGCAGAGCTCGGCCGGCATGGATTTCGGACGGTGGCGGACGAGGAGGTCGGAGCGATGCGGCCCGTCGAGCGTGCGGCCTGCTGCCCGGTCGCGCTCACGGCCGGAGGCCAGCGCGCGGCGGAAGCTCTCTTCGATCTCGATAGCCGGCTCATGGCCGACCATCGCTTCGAGCGGCCCTTCGAGCGCGAGGTCGGCCTGCGGAAATGGACCTTCCGGCAGCTTGTCGATCATCGCGGCGAGCAACCTGACCATCTCGGCGCGGGCGGCTGCGATCGCCGTGCCGGACTCAACCATCTGCATTTCGATGGCGTCGAAGAAGGCCCAGTCGCGCGACCCGTCCGATAGCAGCCGGTTCCTGCTGCGCATCGCCTTCTCGTAATCCTGCGCGCGGCGGCCGTGGCCGGGGTCGACGGCAAGTACCAGCCGGTCGAGGAAGCGGCGCCTGTCGCCGGCCGGTCCGGTGAACAGCGCGTCCATCGCCGGCGTCAGCCAGAGCACGCGCAGCCAGTCGAGCAGATCGTCGGCGGCAGCCTGCGCCGAATTGATGCGCACGCGCCGGCCAGCCTCGCCGCCAGGCTCGATGCCGGCAGTGCCGGTGCCGATCTCGAATTGCCCTTGCGGGCTATCCAGGCTGGCATGGACGGCGAAGCCGCCCGTGCCGCCGTCCCGCGCCACCTCGGCATAGGGTGCGCGGCGCAGGCCGCGGCCAGGCGAAAGCAGCGAGATCGCTTCGAGCAAATTGGTCTTGCCGGCGCCGTTCTCGCCCGAAAACACAACCATACCCGGTTCGAGATCGAGCGAGAGCGAGGCGTAGTTGCGGAAGTCCGTAAGCGTCAGCTTGCGGATGAACACCGAACCGGCGCCGGTCTTTTCAGGCGTCGGCGTCATCTTGTGAGGTCAACCGTGTTCGTGGCGGCTTACACCCGCATCGGCATCAGCACGTAGAGCGTGTTCTCGTCCGCCGTGTCCTGGATCAGCGTCGGCGAGCCGGCGTCGGCCAGCATGAAGCGGGCATCGCCGCCGGTAAGCTGCGCCGCGACATCAAGAAGATAGCGAGCATTGAAGCCGATCTCGATCGGGTCGGACGAATAATCCGCCGCCAGCTCTTCGGTCGCGCTGCCGGAGTCGGGATTGTTGACCGCGAGGGTCAGCTGGCCGTCTGAGATCGACAGCTTAACCGCGCGGCCGCGCTCGGAAGAAATGGTGGAGACGCGGTCGACGGCCGAGGCGAAGGTCGAGCGGTCGATGACCAGCGTCTTGTCGTTGCCAGTCGGGATGACGCGCTGGTAATCGGGGAAAGTGCCGTCGATCAGCTTGGAGGTCAGCACAACGCTGCCGATGGTGAAGCGGATCTTGGTGTCGGAAAGCTCGGTGGCGACGGCGACGTCAGGCACGTCGACCAGCTTCTGCAGCTCGCTCACGGTCTTCCGTGGAATGATGATGCCGGGCATGCCTTCGGAGCCAGCCGGCGCATCCATCTCGGCGCGTGCTAGGCGGTGGCCGTCAGTCGCGACCGAGCGCAGCTTGAGCTTGCCGCCGGCTTCGATGGCATGGAAGTAGATGCCGTTGAGGTAGTAGCGGGTCTCTTCGGTTGAGATCGCGAACTGCGTCTTGTCGATCAGTGCTTTCAGCGCCGCCGAGTCGATGCGGAAGATATGCGAGAACGAGCCGGCCGAAAGCTCCGGGAAGTCCGACTGCGGCAGACACTGCAGGCGGAAGCTCGAACGGCCCGAAATGACCGACATGGCGTTGCCGTCCTCGTCGGTGCGGAGCATCACCTCGGCGCCTTCCGGCAGTTTGCGCACGATATCGTAGAGCAGATGCGCGGGAACGGTCGTCGCGCCAGCCTGCTCGACATTGGCGGCGGTCGCCTCGGTGACCTCGAGGTCAAGGTCGGTAGCCTTCATCTCCAGGATCGCGCCGGAGGCATTGAGCAGCACGTTGGACAGGATCGGGATCGTGTTGCGGCGCTCGACCACGCGATGGACGTGGTTCAGCGACTTGAGGAGGTTGGACCGTTCGAGGATGACACGCATGACCAAACGAGCTCGCTTGTAAGTAAGAGCCGGAGTTCCGGGTCCGGAATTCCGCAACAGGCCTGATTAGCTTTCGGAATCGCCGCAAAATGACAGGAAAACCGGCCGGAAGGCAAGTCCGCGACGACTTGGCGGACGGCTTCCCAAGGCTTTCCGGGGGATAAAGGGGAAAGCTCCCGGCCGGACGACGAGAACCGGCCGGGAG
>JAEYXI010000165.1 GCA_023428515.1 Pseudomonadota bacterium
GGCGAATTCCAGCAGGCGGGTGCGGGAGGTCAGGTCCCATTCGCGCCACGGCGCGATGACCTTGATGTCAGGGTTCAGCGCATAGGCCGACAGCTCGAAGCGAACCTGGTCGTTGCCCTTGCCGGTGGCGCGGTGCGCGACGGCGTCGGCTCCGGTTTCGGCCGCGATATCGACAAGATGCTTCGAGATCAGCGGACGGGCGATGGAGGTGCCCAGGAGATAGACGCCTTCATACTGGGCGTTGGCGCGGAACATCGGGAAGACGAAGTCCGAGACGAACTCCTCGCGGACGTCCATGATGCGGATATCCTTGACGCCGAGCATCTCGGCCTTCTTGCGCGCCGGCTCGAGGTCGCTGTCGCCCTGGCCGAGATCGGCGGTGAAGGTGACGACCTCCGCGCCGAGTTCGGTCTGCAGCCATTTCAGGATGATCGAGGTGTCGAGCCCGCCCGAATAGGCAAGCACCACCTTCTTGACGTCTTTCCACTTCGACATGCCGGTCCCCGGTTAGCATGACCCCCGAAAGCCGCCAGCTTTCGGAATAGGATCATGCGGCAACAACTGTCGAGCCCCGTCGGAATGACAGGCGCTCGATTTCCGGGGCACTCATATTCAGGAAAGGCGGCCGCGACAAGTCGCGGCCATTGGGCCATGCCTAGCGTGCACGGCGGCGGAAAAGCTCCAACCACAGATCGTAACCGACGAGAGCGATCCCGATCAGAATGGCGCCGGCAAGATCGAGCCTGGGCACGCGGTACAGGACGACACCAAAGAAGGCCGCCAGGCACAGGAAGGCGAGGAGAGCAAAGAGCCGCTTTCGGATCATGTGACTGTCTCCTTGGAACGTCGCCGTCAGCCGTAGATGAGGTTGGGCAGCCAATAGACGATCTGCGGGAAGATGTAGATCAGGACCATGCACAGGATGACGATCAGCATATACGGCATCATGCCGCGGAAGATGTCGGAAATCTGCACATGCGCCGGTGCGATGCCCTTGAGGTAATAGGCCGACATCGCCATCGGCGGCGACAGGAACGCCGTCTGCAGATTGACCGCCACCAGTATGCCGAAGAAGAGCGGGTCTATGCCGAAATGCGGCAGCAGCGGCAGGAAGATCGGGATGAAGATGACGATGATCTCCGTCCATTCCAGCGGCCAGCCCAGGATGAAGATGATGATCTGGGCGACGATCAGGAACATCAGCGGCGACATGTCGAGGCCGGTGACGAATTCGGCGATGAATTGCTGGCCGCCCAGATAGGCGAAGATCGAGGCGAAGGTGGCTGACCCCACGAACAGCCAGCACACCATCGCCGAGGTGCGGGCCGTCAGGTAGACCGACTCCTTCAGCCGCTGCCAGGTCAGCGCACGGTAGGCGACCGCGAGCAGCAGCCCGCCGAGCGCGCCGATGGCGGCGGCCTCCGAAGGGGTTGCGAAGCCGAAGAGGATCGCGCCGAGGACGGCCAGGATGAGAAAGGCCAGCGGCACGAAGGAGGTGAACATCATCCAGCAGATTTCGAGGAACGTGTGGTCGCCGACCTGCTCCTTGGTCGGCTTGGGGGCCAGCTGCGGCTGCAGCAATGCCTTGCCCACGACATAGACGAGATAGAGCCCGGCCAGGAACAGGCCGGGCAGGAGCGCCGCCGCATACATGCGCACCACCGAGACGCCCGAGGTCGCGGCGTAGACGATGAGCAGGATCGATGGCGGGATCAGGAGGCCGAGCGGTCCGCCGGAGCAGAGCACGCCGGTGGCGTAGCGCACGTCGTATTTTGCCTTGAGCATGGCCGGAAGGGCGAGCAGGCCCATCAAGGTGACAACGGCGCCGACAATGCCCGTGGCTGTGGCGAACAAGGTGCAGGTGATGAGGGCCGCCACCGCCATCGAGCCCGGCACCCGCCTCGTGGCGATGAACAGCGTGGTGAACAGCCGGTCGACGATGTTGGCGCGCTCGACGATGTAGCCCATGAAGAGGAACAGCGGGATCGCCGTCAGCACGTCGTTCGACATCACCGAATAGGTCTGGTTCACGAACAGGTCGAAGATGCGGTTGTTGAAGAAACCGCCGAGCCAGTGCTCCCATTGCGTGAAGGGGCTGAGATCCTGCTCCACCGCACGCTCGTAGGCGCGCCACATGCGATCGGCGTCGAAATAGGCGTAGTAGCCAAAGCCGACGCCGAGCGCCATCAGAGTGAAGGCGACGGGAAAGCCGAGGAATATCGCCAGGATCAGGATCAGAAGCATGCCGACGGCAATTTGCGGATCGCTCATCGGTGGTCCTCATCCCTTTTGTTGATCGTCGTGTCGTAGCCGGAAGGAATATCGATCGCTTCGGAGCCGTGTTTGAGTGCGTCGAGCGTCTGAGCCTGCATCAGCACCGTTTCCGTCTCTTCGACATCGTCGACGGCGCGCACCCATTCACCCGTGCGCAGGCAGATGATGCAGCGGAAGACCTGAGCGATGCCCTGCAGGAAGAGCAGGATGCCGGCTGCGACGATCACCGACTTGAACTGGTAGATCGGGATTCCCGCCGGACTGTTCGAACTGACTTCCAGATAGCTCCAGGAACGGGAGGCATATTTCCAGCCGGCGAAGACCAGCGCCAGCACGCCGGGGAAGAAGAACAGGAAATAGAGGACGAGTTCGACTACGGCCTGCGTGCGCGGCTTCCAAAGCCGGTAGATGAAGTCGCCGCGCACATGGGCGTCGCGCGACAGAGTGTAGGCGCCGGCCATCATGAACAGCGTGCCGTAAAGCATATAGC
>JAEYXI010000166.1 GCA_023428515.1 Pseudomonadota bacterium
TCAAGGACCTGCCCGCCGCCAAGAAATTCTACGAACAGACGCTCGGATTGACCCAGGTCGATGCGGAGGGCGACGAAGTGATCGTCATGAAGAGCGGCGACACGCTCATCAATGTCTACCGCTCCGAATTCGCCGGAACCAACAAGGCGACATCAGTGACTTGGACGGTCGGCGACGAGATCGGCCAGATCGTCGATGACCTCAAGTCGAAGGGCGTGGCCTTCGAGCATTACGATATGCCTGGCACGAAGCTCGAAGGCGATATCCACGTCGGCTACGGCATGAAGGTCGCATGGTTCAGGGATCCGGACGGGAACATCCTGAACCTGATCGACCGTTAGCCGGCGGCGATCAGCCGAGAAGCGAGGTCAGCCCATAGACGACGGCAGCGATGATCGCGGTCGCCGGCATGGTGATCACCCAGGCGATCACGATCGAGCCGGCTATGCCCCAGCGCACCGCCGAGACACGCCTTGCCGCACCGACGCCGACGATGGCGCCGGTGATGGTGTGGGTGGTGGAAACCGGGATGCCGAGCCAGGTTGCGCCGAACAGCGTGATTGCGCCGCCGGTTTCGGCGCAGAAACCCTGCATCGGGTTAAGCCGTGTGATCTTCGAGCCCATCGTGTGGACGATGCGCCAGCCGCCGAACAGCGTGCCGAGCGCCAGCATGGCCTGGCAGGTTATCACCACCCAGAACGGGACGTAGAACTCGCCGCCGAGCATGCCTTGTGAGTAGAGCAGTACGGCAATGATGCCCATCGTCTTCTGCGCATCGTTGCCGCCGTGTCCCAGCGAATAGAGCGAGGCCGAGACGAACTGCATCGTGCGGAAGGTGTTGTCGACGGCGAACGGCGTCTGGCGCACGAATATCCACGAGACCAACAGGATCAGGACCAGCGCCAGCACGAAGCCGGTGAGCGGCGACAAAACAATGGCCGCTACGGTCTTCAGCAGCCCCGTCCAAACGATGGCGACGCTTCCCGCCTTGGCGACCGCGCCGCCGACCAGTCCTCCGATCAGCGCGTGCGAGCTCGATGAAGGGATGCCGTAAAGCCAGGTGATGATATTCCAGGAAATCGCACCCACGAGCGCCGCGAACACCACCTGGGGCGTGACGATGTCCGCGCTGACGATGCCCCTGCCGATCGTCTCGGCCACATGCAGGCCGAAGAACAGGAAGGCGATGAAGTTGAAGAAGGCCGCCCAGAACACGGCGTATTGCGGCCGCAGGACACGCGTCGAAACGATCGTGGCGATGGAGTTCGCGGCGTCGTGCAGCCCGTTCAGGAAGTCGAAGAACAGCGCGACGCCGATCAGGCCGACGAGAAGCGGGAAAGCGAGGGTCGGATCCATCGGGCGCGGCTTCAGACGTTCTCGATGACGATGCCACTGATCTCGTTGGCGACGTCCTCGAAGCGGTCGACGACTTTTTCCAACTGACCATAGAGTTCGCTGCCGACGATCCAGGCCATGGCGTCTGTCTTGCCGTGGCGCTGGAACAATTCCTTCAAGCCGGCGTCATGCAGCCCGTCGGCGCGCTCCTCGACCTTGGTGATCTCCTCGGCGATGGCGCCGAGCCGCGTGACGTTGGCGCCGACCTTTTCCAGCAACGGGATGGCCTCGGCGGTCAGGCGCGCAGCCTCGACGATGACGGCGCCCATTTCCCTCATGCGCGGTTCGAAGCTCGTCTGCTCGAAGAGCCTCACCATCTTTACGACCTTGTGCATCATGTCGATGGCGTCATCCATGGACTGGATAAGGTCCTTGATGTCGCCGCGATCGAAGGGCGTGATGAAGCTCATCCTGACGGCAAGCAGGACATCGCGCGTTATGTCGTCGGCCTGGTCCTCCAGATCGACGATCTCCTTGCAGTGGCGCTCGACGCCTTCGCCGCCCTCGAGCAGCTTCTGCAGCGCCTCGGCGCCGGCGACGAGGATGCGGGAATGGCGCTCGAACAGGTCGAAGAACTTGTCCTCGCGGGGCAGCAGCGCACGAAACCAGCCGAGCATTGAGGGAATCCCTTAGCCGACAAACACATCAGCCACATAGCGTCCTGGCCATCGCTGGGAAACCGCCCATGTCATAAAAGCTGGGAATTCAACGGGGGATGGCGAAGAAAGCGGTGGAAGGTTAGCTTCCGGCCATGATCGACAAGCTTGAATTCTTCATCGAACTCGCAAGGCAAGAGCATTTCGGCCGTGCCGCGGAAGAACTCGGCATCACCCAGCCGACGCTGTCGGCGGCGATCAAGCAACTCGAGGAGCAGCTTGGCGTCATGCTGGTCAAGCGCGGCTCGCGCTTCCAGGGGTTGACCCCGGAGGGCGAGCAGGTGCTGGTATGGGCCAGGCGCATCACCGGCGACGCGCGCACCATGCGCGAGGAAATGCGCGCTGCCCGTCACGGCCTTTCCGGCCATATCCGCATCGCGGCGATCCCGACCGCACTCGCCATGATACCCAGGCTGACGACGCCTTTCCGCGAGAAGCACCCCGGCGTGACCTTCTCGGTGTTATCGAGGACATCGATCGAAGTGCTGTCGCTGCTCGGCAATTTCGACGTCGACGCCGGTATCACCTATCTCGACAACGAGCCGCTCGGACGGGTGACCAGCGTGGCGCTCTATTCGGAGCGCTACCAGCTCATCACAGCGATCGGAAATCCGCATTCGGAGCAGGAAACGGTGACCTGGGCGGAGGTCAGCCGGCTGCCGCTCTGCCTGCTCACGCGCGACATGCAGAACCGGCGCATCATCGACCAGCACCTTGCCGAAGCCGGCGTCATCGTGCGGCCGACGCTGGAATCGAACTCGATGATCGTGCTCTTCTCGCACATCCGCACCGGCAAATGGTCGTCGATCATGCCGCTCAACCTCGCGGAAACCTTCGGTTTCGCCGAGCCCATCCGGGCCATACCGATCGTCGAACCCGACGCCAGCCATACTGTCGGGCTGGTGGCGGCGCCGCGCGTGCCCCACACGCCGCTGGTCGCGGCGCTTCTGGAAGAGGCGATGGCGCTGGCAGAAGGATTCCGCCGCAACGTCTGATCTAATGATCGGAAAAGAGGAGGCTTGATAGAAATTTTCTATCAAGCGACGAAACCGCTTTATTGATCTGCCGTTATTCCTCTGGTTTCCTAACGGCTTAGCGATCAATTCGCTCGATAGGGAGGGCGCTGCTTGACCTCGCAGCTCGCAAGTACCGAAATCGCATCGCGCACGACCGCGGTGGTCAATGAGTTGAAGGGGCTCGAAGGCCCGCTGCTGCCCATCCTGCACGGCATCCAGGACGAGTTCGGCTTTGTCCCCGGTGAGTCGCTGCCTGTCATCGCCGATCTGCTCAACCTCTCCAGGGCGGAAGTCCATGGCGTCGTTACGTTTTACCACGATTACCGCAACCATCCCGCCGGCCGGCACGTTCTAAAGCTGTGTCGCGCGGAGGCCTGCCAATCGACAGGTGGCGACGAACTCGCCGCGAAACTGCAGCAATTGCTTGGCATAGGTTTCCACGAGACGACCGCTGACGGCGCGGTGACGCTGGAGCCGGTGTATTGCCTGGGTTTGTGCGCCTGCGCACCGTCGGCCATGCTGGATGGCGAAGTGATCGGGCGACTCGACGCCGATAAGATCGAAGAGATCGCCGCAGAGGTGCGGCTATGAGCGTAACCATCTATATTCCTTGCGATTCCGGCACCCTGGCGCTTGGCGCGGAGAAGGTCGCCAAGGCGATCCAACAGGAGATTGCCGGACGAGGCCTCGACGCAAAGGTCGTCCGCAACGGTTCGCGCGGGCTCTACTGGCTGGAGCCCATGGTCGAGGTCGAGACCGATTCGGGCCGCGTCGCCTACGGGCCGGTGACGGCGAAGGACGTGCCGTCGCTCTTCGATGCCGGGCTGATTTCGGGTGGAGCGCATAAGCTGTCCCTCGGGAAAACCGAGGAAATTCCGTACCTTGCAAAGCAGACGCGGCTGACCTTCGCGCGGTGCGGCGTCACAGATCCGCTGTCGCTCGATGATTACAAGGCGCATGGCGGCCTGCGGGGCCTCGCGAATGCGGTGGCGACCACGCCGGCACAGATTGTCCAGACGTTGATAGATTCCGGACTTCGCGGCAGGGGCGGCGCAGGATTTCCCACTGGAATCAAATGGAAGACGGTTCTGGAGACTGTTTCGGACCGGAAATATGTTCTCTGCAACGCGGACGAGGGCGATAGTGGCACTTTCGCCGACCGGATGATCATGGAAGGCGATCCTTTCGTGCTCATCGAAGGCATGGCGATATCAGGTATCGCCACAGGCGCGACCAAGGGCTTCGTCTACATCCGATCCGAGTATCCGCATGCCGTCGCAACCATGACGCGCGCTGTCGAGATCGCCAGGCGGAACGGCGTGCTCGGAACGAACGTGCTAGGGTCGCCGAACGCCTTCGACATCGAGATCAGGACCGGCGCCGGCGCCTATGTCTGCGGCGAAGAGACGTCGCTGATGAATTCGCTGGAGGGCAAGCGCGGCGTGGTGCGGGCAAAACCTCCTTTGCCGGCTATCCAGGGCCTGTTCGGCAAGCCGACCGTCATCAACAACGTGATCTCGCTGGCGTCCGTACCCATCATCATGGACAAGGGCGGCGAGT
>JAEYXI010000168.1 GCA_023428515.1 Pseudomonadota bacterium
ATGGCGACCATCTCTGGGAGTCGGCCACGAACTTCGTCGAGATGGCGGGCGTGAAGGAACTCAGGCAGCCGCGCGGCATCGCAACCGAGGCCTGACGGCGGCCGCCCTCTAGGCGGCCTGCCGACGGCGCAGCAACGCCGTGCGATTGCTGTCCTGCTCTTCCGCCTTGGTCTTGGCCTGCATCACATCCCGCCAGCCGAGGTAACCGACGAGTTTTCCGTCCGTTCGCGACAGGATGGCGAGGTGGGCAGCCTCGGCTTTCAGAAGGCGTTCGACGACAGCTTCCAGATATTCGTCAGGATAGGCCTGGGCCGCCGCGCGGCCGGCGAGCAGCTCGGCCAGGCTCGCCCGCCGATGCTTGCCGGCACGCCGCCAGCCGAGAACCGTCGGCGGATCGATGATACCCACGACCTTGTGCTCTTCATCCACGACCGGAAAGCTCGGATGCCGGCGCTCGGGCGCCGTCAGGAAGCGCGCCGCCTGATGCAGCGTCATCGAGGCGGGGACGCTTTCGACATTGCGGGTCATCACGTCGCCCACCCGCGTCAGGGCGAACGGATCGACCCGGTATTCGCGGACGATGTGATGGCCGCGACGCGCGATCTTCTCCGTCAGGATGGATCGCTTCATGACCAGCACGGTCACGGCGTGGGCGGCGGCGCATGCGGCGATCAGCGGCAGGAGAACATGTGTATTGCCCGTGAGCTCGACGGCGAAGAAGGTCGCGGTCAAGGGCGCCCGCATCGTCCCGCCCATGGTCGCGACCATCGCGACCAGTGGCCAGAATCCGGGTGTCGCCTCAGGCAGGATTCCCGACAGGACCGCTCCCATGGCGCCGCCGATGATGAGCAGCGGCGCGAGAACGCCGCCCGACGTGCCCGAGCCGAGCGCGACCGCCCAGATCACCGCCTTGACGACCAGAAGCGTCAGCGCCGCGATGGCAACGGTCCGGCCGTCCAGCATGTCTGCGATATTATCGTAGCCGACGCCGAGCGCGCGCGGCTCGATCAACCCGCCAAGCCCGACGACGAGGCCGCCGATCGCCGGCCACCATATCCAGTGGATAGGCAGTTTCTGGAACGCGTCCTCGCATTTGTAGACCAGCATGGTGAGCAGGCCGGAGAGCAGGCCGGCCGCCGCCCCGATGCCGATCCAGCCGACAAGGGCGAGCAGCGTGACGTCCATCGTGCCGTCGAAGGGGAAGAGCGGCGAAGGCATGTGCAGGGCGGTCCGTTCCACTTCCGCCACGATGGCGGCGATCGCGACCGGGATGAAGCTGCGCGGCGTCCATTCGAAAAGAAGCAGTTCGACCGCCAGCATGATCGCCGCGATGGGCGTGCCGAAGACCGTGGTCATGCCGGCCGCCGCGCCTGCGACGAGAAGCGTCTTGCGCTCGCTGTCGCTCACCGGCAGCGCCTGCGCGATCAGCGATCCGATCGCGCCGCCGGTCATGATGATCGGTCCCTCGGCGCCGAAAGGTCCGCCGGTGCCGATCGATATGGCGGACGAGAGCGGCTTAAGCAGCGCGACTTTCGCATCCAGCCGCGAACGGCCGAGCAGGATGGCCTCGATCGCCTCGGGGATGCCGTGTCCCCTGATCTTTTCGCTGCCATAGCGCGCCATCAGGCCGATGATCAAAGCACCTATGGCCGGGATGAACACCGTCCACAGGCCGCCGACCGCCTGCGAAAGATCCGGCTCGGCCAAGGACAGGCGCTGGAAATAGGCGATGTTCGTGAAGAGGCGGATCATGCCGAGAAGCACGATGCCGGCGAAGACGCCCGCCGTCGCGACGACCACGGCAATGCATGCGATGAACAGGACACGCGGGCTCGTCGTGAAGTCGCCGAGCCGGCGATGCCCGAAACTGTCGGCTGCCATCTGGGAGATCCTTGGGTGGGGCGTTCGTGGCGGCAGATGTATCGTGATACGATGTATTAATGTCAAGCGCCTCCGGCCGCCCTATCGACGGCTGCGGCCCGGGAGTGTCAAATGGCCGCGCAACTGGAAGGAAGAAGATGCCGAAACGGCGATTGAGCCAGACCGACTACACAGCGCTTGCCAGCTTCCGCTACCTGATCCGCTGCTTTCTGGAGTTCAGCGAGAACGAGGCCAAGCGCGCCGGCATGACGCCCCGCCACCACCAGGCCATCCTCGCGATAAAGGGCTATGGGCGCGGCGAGCCGATCACCATCGGCGAACTGGCCGAACGCTTGCGGATACGGCACAATTCGGCGGTCGAACTGGCCAACCGTCTCTGTGAAAGCGGGCTGGTCACCAGAAGCCACGACAGCAACGACCAGCGCCGGGTGCTGGTGCAGTTGACGGAGGTGGCCGAACAGCACCTGGCCGCGCTCTCCTCGACGCATCTCGATGAACTCAACCGCATCAAGCCGCTATTTTCGGAGATTCTTGAAAATTATTCCTAGGGGTGCCGGCAGGCCGCGAGCCGTGGTGGCAGTGTCGGGGCGCGCGCTATATGTTGGGCCAGGGCACATGTCACACGGCATGGAAGGAGAGACGTCATGGCCACGGTTCCGCCGGTCTGCGATTTCGGCTGGAAGGCGGTCGACGCCGTCCTGCCCGGCATTGACGGCAAGACGCACCGCATCCTCGACCAGGCCGGGCCGAACGGCCTGGTGGTCGCCTTCATCTGCAACCACTGCCCCTATGTGAAGGCGGTGATAAAGCGGATCGTGCGCGACGCCGCCGATCTCAGGGAGCACGGCGTCGGCTTCGTCGCGATCAATTCGAACGACGCTGAAACCTATCCTGAGGATTCCTTCCCGGAGATGAAGCTGTTCGCGACCCGCAATGGTTTCGCCTTCCCCTATCTCCACGACGAGGACCAGGCAGTCGCCAAAACCTACGGCGCCGCCTGCACGCCGGATTTCTTCGGCTTCAACGCGGAGCTGGAGCTTCAGTATCGCGGCCGGCTGGATGCGTCGCGCAAGGAGGCCGACCAGCCGGGGCTGCGCCGTGACCTCTACGAGGCGATGGCGGAAGTCGCCCGCACCGGGGAAGGGCCGCGCGATCAGGGCGCTTCGATCGGCTGTTCCATCAAGTGGAAGGGGTGAGGTGGTCGGGCGCCGCGTTCCAGGAACGGTTTCGCCTTTGACCCGGATGCGGCCTGCCTTTCGATGCAGGGCGCCGGCCCGACACGTCCGAAAACGGCAGTTGTCGTCCGCTCGCCGCTGTTTCAGTGGCGGCAGCCGCGCCGCTTTGCAAAAGAGAGTAGTTTTCAATAGTTTCACTCCAATCCACCGCGTCGTGGAATCGACCGAATCGAATGTGGCCGCTGATCGCGCTGATCGGCGAAAGCATCGCCGGCCGTTCATTTGGAATGAAGAGAGTAGACTGCATGTATAGCTTCCTGGGATTTTCTGTGCCGGTCGCGTCCATCGCCAACATAATCGGCGTGCTTTTTGGCTTGTTCTGGCTCAGGACGTTTTTCGTCATCACGCCGCAACAGCATGCAAGGGTGCTGGAGACGTTCGGGCGCTACAGCGGATATCGTTCCGCCGGCCTGTCGCTCAAGCTGCCCTGGCCGCTTCAGGCGGCACGCAGGCCGTTTTCGCTGCAAACCAAGCAGATTGCGCTGCAACTGGGCGTGAAGTCGAAGGACAACGCCTTCGTGACCATGCCGATCAGCCTGCAGTACCGCGTGATCCCGAGCGCGGTTAAGGCTGCATTCTACGAATTGCACAATCCGGAAGAGCAGATCGAATCCTATGTGGCGACCGAGGCTCGCGCCGTCGCCGCGACGAAAACGTTCGATCAGCTCTACACCGATCGGGACGAGTTCACCCGGACCGTCCGCCAGTCCCTCGACGAAGCCATGAATGGGTACGGCTATGAAATCCGGGCGGTTCTGATCGACGACCCGCGGCCGACCGAGGAAATGATTTCGGCCTTCAACGAAGTGCTCGCCTCACAGCGCCGGCTGGAGGCCGCGCAGAACGACGGCGAGGCCGAGAAGATCAAGCGAAAGAAAAGCGCCGAGGCGTCCGCGGCCGCAATGACGATCACCGCTCGGGGAATCGCCGAGAGCCGCGGCATCATCGCCGAGGGTAATGCCAAGGCGCTGGCGGCCTTCCGCGCGGATACGACCCTGACGGATTCGGACGCCATGGCCTTCATGATGGAGATCAATCGCCTGGAAGCGCTGCGAGACGCCGCCACCCATGGCGGGCGCACCGTCCTTGTGGCTGGTGACGGCGGCCGCGGCGATCTCGACGCGAAGGCGCTGCTCGCCTCGCTGGCGCAGGGGGAGGATGCCGCGGCCGCATCGCCGGCGAAGCGCGCATCAAGATCGCCGCTCGCGACCAATGCGCCTGCGCAGACATGAGCGCCCTGAACAAGTGCCTGGGGCCGATGTGAGACGTCCGGCGCGTTCCTTCCTCTGCCCGCTCGGCGCGGCCCTTGCCTTGGGCCTGTGCGCCCAGGCCTCCGCTTTCGAGCTTCCGGCGCAGCTGCCGGAACGCGGCGAGGGGCTCTGGCAGATGGACCAGACGGGGACGATCGGCGATGGCGAGACCACGTTCGATATCCAGAAGATCTGGAACATCTGCCTGGACGCCAGGGCCGATCGCGCGCTGCATGAACTCGAAGTGCGCGAGCAGCAGGCAAGCGTCGCCAGTCTGAAGGAAAGCTGCGAAGAACCGCAGCCGAAGCTTTCAGGGAATGTTCTTTCCTGGGAGATGCATTGCTCCGGTCCGTCCCCGATCGAAGACAAGATCGGGAAGACCGACATCCGGCACGCCACCACGTTCATCGCCGGTGAGGAGACACGCGCGCAATCCGTCATTGTGAATCGCGACAATCTGATCCGAAGCCGCGGCCAGTTCCTTACCCATATGAAGCGCCTCGGCCCCTGCGAGGGCGGATCGAAACCGGGCGACATGATGCTGATGCACTGGCGGGTCGACGGCCAGGAGACGTTGAAGGCCCGCCAGAGCCGAAACGTCTACGACGAGATCGCGAACCACAAGCTGTTCACGCGATCGCAGCTCAGCCGGTGATCGGACCGGCCACCTTCCCCTATCTCCATGACGGGGACTAGGCGGTCGCCAAAACCTGCGCCGCCGCTTGCACGCCGGATTTCTTCGATGACGGAAGTCGCCCGCACCGGAGAAGGGCCCCGCGAGCAGGTCGCTTCGATCGGCTGTTCCATCAAGTGGAAGGGGTGAGGCGCGCTTCGAGGGACGTCGGCACCCAGCCGGCTATGTCCGAGACACTTAATCCCCGAGGCTGAACATCACTGAGGGATCTGCAGTCACCGGCGGCGCGTAGAAGGTGAGCCGGACCGCCTCCATCATGAGAAGCGGCGGCGCCATGCCGGCGGCCAGTTCCTCGATCCGGGCCTTCAGTGCGGCGACCTTTTCCGGATTCTCCGCGGCGAGGTCCTTCGTTTCCGACTTGTCGGCGCTAAGGTTGAACAGCTCGATCCGCTGCGGCAGCGTCGCCTTCCACACCAGCTTCCAGTCGCCCTGGCGCACGGCAGCACCCATCGGGTCGACGTTGTAGACGATCTCGCTGCGCGGCGACGGCTTGCCTTCAAGCGCTGCCCATACGTCGACGCCGTCCAGCGGCTTGTTTTTGGTCATAGCCGCACCGGCGAGGCCGGCGAGCATCGGATACATGTCGACGACATGGATCATCTCGTCGACGATCCCGGGCTTTATGCGGCCCGGCCAATTGGCAAGCGCCACGACCCGGGTGCCGCCCTCATAGGGCGTGCCCTTGCCGTCCCGGTACGGCCCATTGCTGGCCGGCAGGCTGCCGGCCACTTTCGTGTCGCCGGCGAAGATCGAACTGATGACGCCGCCATTGTCGCTGTGGAAGACGATCAGCGTGTTGTCGCGCATGCCGCGCTTGTCGAGTTCGGCGACGACCTTGCCGACGCCGTCGTCCAGCACCGAGATCATCGCGGCATAGGTGCGGCGGTTCTCGTCCTCGATATGCTTGAACCTGTCGAGATAGTCCTGCGGCGCCTGGAAGGGCGTGTGCGGCGCCGTGAAAGCCAGATAGAGAAACAGCGGCTTCGTGCCGTCGTGGTCGCGCACCACTCGGGCGGCCTCGTCGCCGAAAAGGCTGCTGTCGAAGCCGGCCTCCTCGATCGGCGTGTTGTCGCGATACCAGTCCCGCACGCCGTAGGACGAATGCTTGAAATGATCGATCTCGCCGACCAGCGCACCGTAGAACTGGTCGAAGCCGCGCTGCTTCGGCCAGAACTCCGGCTTGGCGTGGCCGAGATGCCATTTGCCGACCAGCGCGGTCGTGTAGCCCGCATCCTGCAGGACCTGCGGCAGCAGATATTCGTCCATCGGAATGGCATATGTGCCGGCGGCGGGTATGACGCCCGTCTGCAGGCCGTAGCGGAGCGGATAGCGCCCGGTCATCAGCGCGGCGCGCGTCGGCGTGCACATGGGCTGCGTATAGAACTGCTCAAGCACGGCGCCGCCTTTCGCGAGGGCGTCGAGGTTGGGCGTCGCGATATCCGAGCCGCGGAAACCGACATCGCCCCACCCAAGATCGTCGGCGACGATGTAGACAATGTTGGGCGGGGCGTCCTGCGCCGCGGCGGTGCGCATTCCGGCAAGACCGGCTGCCGCAAATGTCATAGCGACGCCGGCCATGAGCTCGCGGCGTGAAATGCGTGGTGCGGCGGCGGCCGCTTTTTTCGTTTCGCCTTGCATAGACGCCCTCCGCGGCGACCGGCCGGCAACCTCGTTGGCGCCGGAAAGAGCCTGCGTCGCTCGCTTGCAGGCTTATGCCGCCGTGCTAATGTTTCTATCCGTTTTGCGCAAAAATGGGTGGCTTGTGCGCGGTCAGTCCCCTGTGGGGTGGGACGGTTTCGTCGATTTCTCGCCTGACCAGTTGTCGGGCGCGGCGTCGAACGTGCCGCTGTCCGTCGACATACTTTCGGCAGGCGGGTCGCCCTCGAGGATACGCCAGTTGCAGTCGGCCGACGGCTGGTCGCTCGACACGTCCTACCTGAACAGCCACGTCCGCGCGCGCGGCGGCTTTCAGCGCGGCTGCGTCGTCGTGCTGATGCCGACGCGCGCGACCGAGGCGACGATCTGCAACGTCCCGCTGGAGCCTGGCGTCGTGCTCACAATACCCGGTGGGGAGGACATCTTCGCCAGCATCAAGCCCGGTACCGGTTATGCGGCGGCGGTGTTGCCGACCGACGCCTGGCTGGACATCCAGGAAACCGCCACGGGCGTGTCGGCCGGCGCGATGCCGGGTACGCCCTGGGCAGTCAGGCTTTCAGCCCAGCGATCGATATATGTCGGGGAGCGCTTCGCGATGCTTCCGACCCGCCTCGACGAGGGCGATACGTGGACGCAAGCCTGGCGCATGCCTGCGGCGATCTCCGAGTATCTCGGCGCCATCGCCGAGGCGTCGCTGGACAGCGAACTGGCCGAACGGCAACTCGACCGCTCGCTTCGGCGCCGCCTCCAGCAGGCGTGGAAGGCGGACGAACTGATCAGGGCTCACCTGGGCGAGCACCTGTCGGTCATGCGGCTTTGCAAGGAGTTGCGGGTCAGCCGCAGGCAGCTGGAATATGCGTTCAGGACGGCCTTCGGCGTCAGTCCTGCGGAATACATCCAGTTGACGCGGCTCAACGAGAGCCGGCGCCAGTTGCTTCTGGCGCGCCGGACCGGACAGTCGGTCACGGAGATCGTCATGGAAACCGGCGTTACCCATCTCAGCCGGTTCGCGGCGAAATACCGGGCGCTGTTCGCAGAACTGCCGAGCGAAACCGCCCGGCGGCCGGTCGGTTAGGGAACCGGGCTATCCGCCGAGCCCCTCGAACAGGACGGTCGAGAGATAGCGCTCGGCGAAGGAGGGGATGACGACGACGAGGTTCTTGCCGGCGTTCTCCTTGCGCGAGCCGACGACGACGGCCGCCTGGAGCGCGGCGCCCGACGAGATGCCGACCGGCACGCCTTCGAGG
>JAEYXI010000183.1 GCA_023428515.1 Pseudomonadota bacterium
GCGGCTGAAGACCGACCGGCTCGACTGCTATCTTCTCCATTGGCGCGGCAGCTATCCTCTGGAAGAAACCTTCGCAGCCTTCGACGAGTTGCAGCGGGCGGGCAAGATCCTGTCATGGGGCGTCAGCAATTTCGACGCTGACGACCTCGACGAGGCCTTCGCCATCGTCGGCGAGGGCAAGATCGCCTGCAACCAGGTGCTCTATCATGTGCAGGAGCGCGCCATCGAGCACGCGGTCATCCCCTGGTGCGAGGAGCACAAGGTAGCCGTCGTCGCCTACAGCCCGTTCGGACAGAGCCACTTCCCGAGTTCTTCTTCAGCCGGTGGCCGGGTGTTGCAGGAAGTCGCCGATGCGCATGGCGCGACGCCGCGGCAGGTGGCTCTGGCATTCCTGACGCACCGTCCTTCCCTCTTCGCCATCCCCAAGGCATCGAGCGCCGAACATGCTGCTGATAATGCAGGAGCGGGCGATCTCAAGCTGACCGCGGCTGAGATCGAGCGGATCGACCAGGCGTTTCCCGCGGGACGGCCGCGCGGGCTGCCGATGATCTGAAAGGCTAGGCCTGCTGCGGGCTTGCGGCCAGCGGCGGCGTCGCGCCGCTTCGCTTTTCCCACGCATAGTACCGGGCCGCGACGACAGGCGCGACGATCATCGATCCCACGCCCACGAGCGGCAGGCTGCGGTAGGGGAAGCCGGCGGAGAGCATGACCGCGCCGAGCGAGGCGGCGATCGCGATGCCGACATTGAAGCCCGAAGGGATCAGCGAGGAGGCGAGGTTCGGCGCATCGACCGTCCAGGTCAGGATGCGTGTCTGGATCGGCGTGCCCACGGCGAAGTTGAGCCCGCCCCACACAGTGAGCGCGGCGACCATCGGCAGAGGGTAGGGGCTGACGAGGTAGATCACGACGAGCACGATGGCCTGCAGCGCAAGCATGGTGATCAGCGACGGCATCAGGTGGCGGGCGGAGAGCTTGCCGCCGATGAAGACGCCGACCGTCGCGCCGAGCCCGTTGAGGAGCAGCACCCAGGGCACGGTCGCGGCATCGAGGCCGGTCACTTCCATCAGCAGCGGCGCGATGTAGGTGTAGGGCACGAACTGGCAGAGCATCAGCATGAGCATGATGATCAGGCAGGTCCAGACCTGCTGGCGGCCAAGCACGCGCACTTCGTTCCGGAGGCCGGCGGGCACGGCCGAAGTGCCGGTGCCGCGCGGCAGGAGCGCTGCCATCGCCAGCACGGCGAGGATGCCGAGGATGAACATCGCCCAGAAGGTTGCGCGCCAACCGAAGGCGTTGCCGATCGCCGTGCCGATCGGCACGCCGACGATGCCCGACACTGTGAGGCCGGCGAGGATAAGCGCCACGGCCATGCCGCGCTTTTCCGGCCGCACGAGGCCGACGCCGACAACCATGGCGACGCCGAAATAAGCGCCGTGAGCCACCGCGATGGCGATGCGCAGCAGGAGCATGGAGAAAAAGTCCGGCGCCAGCGCGCAGGCGACCTGTCCGAGCGTGAAGGCGATGGTCAGCCCGATGAGCAGCGTCTTTCGCGACAGTCTCGCGGTCGCGATGGTGAGCAGCGGGCCGCCGATCGCGATGCCGATGGCGTAGCCCGAGACGAGGTAGCCGGCGCTCGGTACGCTGACGCCAAGGCCATCCGCCACCTGCGGCAGCACGCCGGCAATCACGAACTCGGTCGTGCCGAAGGCGAAGGCGGCGAAGAAGAGGGCAATGAGCGGGAGCGGCATGGGATAGGGTGCTCGGCAAGCAATGTCAGAACGGCGGAAACCGGTTTCGTGCTGAATTGCGATGAAACGATCTAGCGGAGCGGCGAGAAACCACGAACAGGCCGTTCGGCGCAACCGAGAAATTGTGGACCAGCCTTTAGATTATCTTCAGCGCGGCGCGCTCAGTCCGCCGTCAGGCGCGAGCCGCGCAGCAGGCCGTGCTCCTCCAGGACGGGATAGGCGATGGAGGCGAGCAGCGAGTTGATCTGCTTCAAGTCGCGGATCGTGTCGAGATGGATGGTGCTGGTTTCCAGGCTCTTCACGGTGCCCTCGCGCAGCCGCGCGAAATGGCTCTTGCTGGTCGCCTTCTCGACATCGCGCAGCCGGTCCTTCTCCTCGACGAGCTGGCGCGCGGTCGCCGCATCGCGCGACACCAGCACGTTGAAGGCGAGGCGGGCATTCGCCAGCACCGAGGCGTGGAAGCTGGTCAGCTCGCGCCAGCCTTCCGGCGTGAACTCCAGCCCGCGCTCCATCTTCTTTTTCACATGCACCAGCATGTTGCGCACGATGATGTCGCCGACCTGTTCGAGCTTCACGCAGGCGCCGATCAGCTCCTGGCAGCGCAGCGCTTCGGCTTCGGTGAGCTGGCGGCTCGTCACCTTCGCGAGATAGAGTTTTATCGCCGCATGCTTGCGGTCTACGCGGTCGTCGAGCGCGGCCAGCGCCTTGATCTTGTCGTTGTCGGCAGCCTCGTAAAGCTCGATGATGCGGCTGAGCATGATCTCGATCGTCTCGCAGACGCGCACCACCTCGCGCGTCGCATTGGCGAGCGCCTGGGACGGGGTGTCGAGCGCGTCCTCGGAGAGCGCGGAGATTTCCTGGGTAGCGAGCGCAGACGCCGGCTCGGGCGGCGTGCCCAGCGCCACGATCCATTTCGACGCACGGTAGACGAGGCCGGCGAGCGGCAGGCCGGCGAGCAGGATCAGGCAATTGAAGAGGATGTGGGCGTTGACGATCTGGTCCGGCACGGTGCTGCCGAGCGAGGCCACCGACGGCCGGAAGGCCATGAAGGCGACAAGCATGACCAGCGAGCCGACGCCGCGCATCAAAAGATTGCCGATTGGCACGACGCGTACGCCGGGATCTGCCCCGCGCGTCAGCAGCGGCGCGATGACCGAACTGCCGAGATTGACGCCGAGCACCAGGACGATGCCGAGGTCCGGCGGGATGAAGCCGCGTCCGGCGAGCGTCACGAAGAGCAGCACCGCCGCGATGCTCGAATGGAAGAGCCAGGTGATGAGGGCCGCCAGCAGATAGGCAGTGACGAGGTCGCCCGAGAAATAATCGACGATGACAGGCATCAGCCGGCTCTCGCGCAGCGGCTCGGAGGCGGTGCCGATCATTTCGAGCGACAACACCAGGAGGCCGATGCCGACCAGGATGCGGCCGAGCTGGCGCCAGTCGCGTCGTTCCGTCGCCATGAACATGATGGTACCGGCGGTCAGGCAGATCGGCACTAGGAGCGTGAGGTCGAAGGTCAGGAGCTTGACCACCAGCGCCGAGCCGATCTCGGCGCCGCGCACGGCAAGCTGGCCGGCCATGCCGCTGACGATGCCGGCTCCGGCGAAGGAGCCGACCAGCAGGGTGACGGCGGTCGAGCTCTGGAAGGCGATGGCGAGCGCGGTGCCGGCGAGTACCGCCAGAATGGGATTGCGCATCGTGGTGCGCAGCTTGTAGCGCAGCACGTCGCCATAGGCCCGCTCGACGCCGGTACGCACCATGCGGGTGGCGAACAGCATCAGCGCAATCGCGCCGGCGAGATGCAGGAGCACGACCGAGCCGCTCATGGCGCAAACTCCCGTCCTGCCGGGACGGCGGCGAAGTCGGTTTGAGCGGGCGCGTGAAAGCTGGTCATGATGGCAGACATATCTTAGCCGGATAATATTTTTCGTCCATTGCGCCAGGCTGTTCGCAGGCGACGGGCCATGTCGGAAACGGAGCCCCGGCGCATGATGTTCCCCGGGCAGTGCGGCAGCAGCATGCGCCGCCGAAGCCGGTTCCCGGGCTGCAGGAAACAGATGAATCGGATTTGAAATTAACAATCGTAAACGGCTGGAATCATTACGGAATTGTAAGGCTACCGTTCAGTTTCGGTTCATGCGGCGGGCGATACTCCTTGCGCATCGACAACCAAGGAGTACCACCATGAAACGTCTCATCCTCTCCGCCGTTGCACTCTCGATGCTGGCGCTTCCGATTTCCCAGGCGCAGGCCGGACCCAGGCATGAGCCGCCGCGCTACGAGCGTCAGGACTCGCAGTGGAACAAGAG
>JAEYXI010000242.1 GCA_023428515.1 Pseudomonadota bacterium
TCCGACATCTGCGTGCGGCTCGGCGGCGACGTGTTCGTGATGATCCTGCAGGGGGCGGGGTCGACCGAAGACATCAACATGGGCGGCCGGCGCATCATGAGCCGCATCAACGAGCCGATCGGCTTCCAAGGCGCCACCATCCTGCCAGGGGCGAGTGCGGGCATCGCCGTCTATCCGGTCGATGCCGACAACGCCAACGATCTCGTCGTGCACGCCGACCTTGCGCTCTATTCGGCCAAGAAGCAGGGCGGCGGCGCGTATTAGTTCTTCTCGGAGGAGTTGCGGCGTGAACTGGAACACCGCAAGCAGCTCGAGCACGACCTCAGGATTGCCATCGCGGAAAAATCCTTCCAGGTCTATTTCCAGCCGCAAGTGTCGCTCACCAGCGGCGCCATCGCCGGGATCGAGGCGCTGGTGCGCTGGAAACACGATACGCGCGGCATGATTCCACCGGGTGAGTTCATCCCCGTCGCCGAAAAATCCGGCCTGATGGCCGAGATCGGCCGGGTGGTCATCGCCAAGGCGATCCGGGCGGCGGGGGAATGGCATCGCGCCGGCATTCAGTTCGGACGCCTCGCGGTGAACGTATCCGGCACGGAACTGCGCGAAGTGACCTTCGACAAATTCCTCTTCGATACGCTTGAGGCGGAGGGTTTGCCGCCCCAGAAACTGTCGCTGGAGATCGTGGAATCCGTGATCCTCGACGATGAGAAGACCGGCATCGCCGCGAAGCTGCGTCATATCCGTTCCGCAGGCGTGCACCTGGAACTCGACGATTTCGGCACCGGCTACGCCTCGCTCAGCCACGTCAACCCGAACGAGATCGACCGGCTGAAGATCGACCGCCGCTTCGTGCAGAACATCAACGCCAACGGCGACAACTCCAAGATCGTACGCGCCATAACGGAACTGGCGCGGGGACTGGGCATCTCGATCATCGCGGAAGGCGCGGAGACGGAGGCTGAGCTATCCTCTCTGAGGTCCATCGGCTGCGATCAGGTGCAGGGTTATTCCATCGCCTTCCCGATGCCTGTCGAACAGGCGCAGGAGTGGCTGGCGCTGCGCAGCCCGAAGAAACCGCAACTGATGGTGGTCCACAGCAATCGAGCCTAGCAGGGCTGGTCCAAGCTTTCCGGAGCGACCGCTTGCGTCAGTTGTGCCATAAGTCGTCACCGCATCGTAGCGGGTAGCGCGACTTCTGGACATGATCGAACCCGTTAGCCGAACCATCGAACCCGCAGTTCTGACACTCAATAACCAGCACGCCGAGGAACTGTCCTGGCTGGAGCCGGCCGAACTATCCCATCTCGTTTCGCAAGCCTTCTATGCGCGCCGCATTGGAGAACTCGAGGCTTTCCTGATCGCATTCGACCAGGATGCCGAATACGACAGCCCGAATTTCCTTTGGTTCAAGGCGCGTTACCCGCGTTTCGTCTATGTGGATCGGATCGCCGTCGCCTCCGAGGCACGTGGGCGGGGCCATGCAAGGCGGCTTTATGAAGACCTTTTCAAACACGCTGCGAACAACGGCCATGACGTCGTCGTCTGCGAGGTGAATTCCGACCCTCCCAATCCGGCCTCGGATGCGTTCCATGCCGCATTAGGCTTTCGGGAGGTCGGGCAGGCGACTATCCATGGTGGCAAGAAGGCGGTGCGCTATTTCGCTCGTCCCGTCGAACCGGCAGAAATCCAGCCGGCTCGCGAGGTGACTTGACGACGGAGCCGGAAGGCCGAAGATCGCCTCGAGGGAGGAACAACATGAAGCTTGCCACGCTGAAGAACGGCACGCGCGACGGAAAACTCGTCGTCGTGTCGCGCGACCTGACACGTTTTACCGACGCCTCGTTCCTGGCTCCGACGCTGCAGGCAGCGCTCGACGACTGGCGGCGTATCGCACCGCATCTCGCTACGCTGGCAGAATCGCTGGAGACAGGGGCCGTGCCGTCGTCGAGGTTCCATGAACATGACGCCCATTCGCCGCTGCCGCGCGCCTATCAATGGGCCGATGGCTCGGCCTATCTCAATCATGTCGAGCTCGTCAGGAAATCGCGCGGCTCGGAGATGCCTGCAAATTTCGCGACCGATCCGCTGATGTATCAGGGCGGCTCCGATTCTTTCCTTGCTCCGCGCGATCCTATTCGAATGGCGGACGAGGCCTGGGGCATCGACATGGAGGGCGAGATCGCCGTGATTGTCGACGATGTGCCGATGGGCACCGATGCGGGCGAGGCGAGGGAAGCGATCCGCCTCGTCATGTTGACGAACGATGTGAGCCTGCGGCGACTGGCCGGGCCGGAACTCGCCAAGGGGTTCGGGTTCTTCCAGGCAAAACCGTCATCGGCATTTTCGCCTGTCGCCGTGACGCCGGATGAACTCGGCGATGCCTGGGACGGCGGCAAGCTCAGCCTGCCGCTCCACGTCGATCTCAATGGCAAGCCGCTCGGCCGGGCGAATGCCGGCGAGATGAGTTTCGATTTCGGGCAATTGATCGCCCATGCCGCAAAGACACGATCGCTCGCCGCAGGCACGATCGTCGGGTCGGGCACGGTCTCGAACAAGCTGGATGGCGGACACGGCAAGCCAGTGTCGGAGGGTGGGGCGGGCTATTCCTGCCTGGCCGAGCTAAAGATCGTCGAAAGCCTGGAAGGCAAGGAGGCGAAGACGCCGTTTCTGCATTTCGGCGATACGGTGCGCATCGAGATGAAGGACAGAAGCGGTCATTCGATCTTCGGCGCGATCGAACAGACGGTCGAGAAATACGAGCGCTGAGAAGAAGGCGATCGTCAGTTTTTGACGATCGCCTTTAGTTCGATACGCGGTTGCGCGATCGTCGGCTCGACGAGTTCCTTGGCGAAGGTGAACAATTCGATCTCTTCGGCAACCCCGGAGAGGCGCTGCTTGCCGATGCTGACCCAGTTTTCTGGCTGGAGGGCAACGATGTCCGTCGTCACCAGGGCGTCCATTCCGGTGGCCTTGGTCAGCGACTCGATGCGCGAGACCTCGTTGACGGTCGGCCCGATCACCGAGAAGGCGAGGCGGCGCGATATGCCGATATTGCCGAACATGACGGTGCCGGTGTTCAGCCCGATGCCGAAGTTTATCGGGAACAGGCCGTTTTCATGCCGTCTCCCATTGAGTTCGTCACGGGCCTTGAGGACGTTGCGCAGCGCCGTTGTAGCGGCCTCGATGGCGGCCATCTGCTGCTCGACGTCGTTATAGGGGAAGATCGCCAGCACGCCGTCGCCGACGAAATCGAGCACTTCGCCGCCGGCTTCGATGATCGGCGTCGCCGTGCAATCGAAATATTCGTTCAGCAGGTCGATGTAGTCCTTGCCGGGCATAGTGTCGGCGAGCGCGGTGGAATTGCGCATATCGTTGTACCAGACGACCGCCCGGGTCTCGTTGCCGTCGCCGCGGCGGATCGAGCCGGAGAGCACCCGGCTTCCAGCTTCGCGGCCGAGATAGGTCTCGGAGATATTCCGGGCGATGCGCGACTGGATGACCGTCTTGCAAGCCACGGCGAAACGACGCTGGATCCTCTGCAGCGCTTCCAACTCGTCGTTCGTGAAGCCGCCCTCGCGATCGGCCGACCATGTCGCGATGATGCCGAGCTGCTTGGCGGTGGCCGTTTCGTTCTTGATGGAGAGCCCGGTGCGAATGACGAGGTAGTCGGTCATGCCCTGCTCGGCGACTTCCTCGAGGACCGGAAAATCCAGGAGCTTGGAAGGACCTTCCAGCTTGCGGCGCAAGACGTCGACATTGTTGTCGAACATGTATTTCATCGGGCTGCGCAGCCAGGCTTCGGAAGCCGTGTCCTGATGGACGAACTGCTCGAATTCGGTGGGCTTGCCGCGCGCCCAAAGGATGGTTTCGGCCTGAAAAAGCGGATGGAGGGTGGGCCAGGTGAGCCTGGCCCGGCCGAGCGGTATGCCGATCGCGTGGATCCGGCTGCAGAGAGCCTCGAACATTCCGACGATGTCGGGTTCCGACAGCGCCTGATCGACCAGCCACTCGTTGATTCCGTTCACCAGTGTCGTGTCTGTCATGAAGAGCCTTGAGACGCGCGCCTGCCCGCAGACCATGATATGTGGAGTGCCGGACGGGATTTTTTAAGTACGCCGGCGAAATCGGCACCAACTTTCTTCGTATTATGCTCTGATGGTCGTAAACGACCGGTTTGTGGCGTTCGGTGAAAAGGTACGGTGAGAGGGGGCGTGACTGATGACAGCAGCTACCGCTGAATTCACGCTGTCCCTGCCGGTCGGCAGCGAATTTCGTACAGTCCTCGATGACGGCCTCTACCGTCCTGTGCCTGATGACTGGCTGATTGCGGTCAGCGATGTCGTCGGCTCCCGCAAGGCAATCGCGGCCGGGCAGTACAAAGCGGTCAACATGGCGGGCGTCGCCGTGATCAGCGCCCTGATGAACGCTCTGGACACCCAGGCCTTGCCTTACATCTTTGGCGGTGATGGCGCTGCCATCATATGCTCACCAGCCGATCATGATATTGTGGCTGAGACGATGGCGAAGACAGTCACCTGGGTCGGGGAGGACCTCGGCCTCACGCTGAGGGCGGCGCTGGTGCCGGTTTCGGTCGTGCGGAGCCAGGGTTACGACGTACTCGTCCAGGCGACGCGCGTCTCGGAGGCGATCAACAACTATGCTTTCCGCGGCGGAGGCCTGTCGCGCGCCGAGGCGCTGATGAAGGCCGGAGAATATGCGATCCCACCGGCGTTGCCGGGCAGCAGACCCGACCTTACCGGCCTGTCCTGCCGCTGGTCGCCTGTAAAGCCGGAAAACGGAAAGATCGTCTCGATTATCATCGAGCCGGGCGAGGGCAGGGCGGACAGGTTTCCAGAAATAGCGGAAAGGCTGCTCGATCTGACGGGAATGCGGCTGCCGAGGGGCGGTTCGCCTATGCCGGCAGCAGGGCCGACCGGTACCTGGCCACCGGAAGGGCTGGAACTCGAGGCGCGGGCAACGCGTGGCGCCCGCCCGCTGGCAGTAAGAAGGGCAGGTCTTTACGTCTGGACCTTCCTTTCCTGGTTCATAATGACGTTTGGGGTCCGTATCGGAACTTTCAGTGCAAGGCACTACAAGGAATTTACTTCTCTCAATACCGACTATAGAAAATTCCAGGACGGATTGCGCATCACTGTGTCGTTGGGGGACGCTGAACTGGGCAAACTGACGGAATTTCTGGAGGAGGAACGCAAGGCGAAAAATCTTCGCTACGGACTTTGCGTTCAAGATAGTGCAATCCTGACCTGCTACGTGCCATCGGTGACGTCAGATTCGCAATTCCATTTTCTTGACGGCGCGGGTGGAGGCTATGCGCAGGCAGCGGAGAACATGAAGTCCTGATCGATCGGCCAGCACCGAAAAATCGAAACACAGGGAGCGGTTGCCGAAGGCGGCGGCAGCCGGCCCAGAAGCCAGTGCAGCCGGGCGGGGCGGTTGAGCATTAAGTGGGTTTGGGGAACGACGAGTTGGATGAGGGTGAAGTTCTTCGCGTCAACGATCTGAGGGTGGCGTTCGACGTAAACGGCTCGCCTGTAGAGGTCGTCAAGGGCATTGGCTTTCGCGTCTGCTCGGGCGCGGTGACCGCTGTTGTCGGCGAATCCGGTTCCGGCAAGTCGGTGACCGCCCAGGCCATCATGCGTATCTTGCCGAAAAACGGCTCGATTATCGGCGGATCGATCGAGTTCCGACCCAAATCCGGCGAAATCGTCGATATGGCGGCGCTGCCCGCCAACGGCCCCAAGATCCGGTCGTTGCGCGGCTCGGAGGTCTCGATGATCTTCCAGGAGCCGATGTCGTCGCTGTCGCCGGTCCATACGGTCGGCGACCAGGTGGAGGAAAGCCTGCGTATCCATGCGCTGGGCGCCGGCATGTCCCGGCAGGAACTGCGTGCCGCCACCGAGGAAACGCTCGAACTGGTCGGTTTTCCCAATCCGCATCGCGCATACGACATGTATCCGTTTGAGATGTCGGGCGGGCTGCGCCAGCGCGCCATGATCGCCATGGCGCTGATCTGCCGTCCGTCGCTGCTCATCGCCGACGAGCCGACCACCGCGCTCGACGTTACCGTTCAGGCACAAATCCTGAAGCTTCTCAAGGATTTGCAGAAGAAACTGAACATGGCGGTTCTGCTGATCACGCACGATCTCGGCGTGGTCGCCAACCTCGCCGACGAGGTCGTAGTCGTTTATGATGGCAGAGTAGTCGAGGCGGGGCCGGTCGACGAGATATTCAGGGACCCGCAGCACGACTATCTCAAGGCCCTGCTCAATGCGGCTCCGCATTTCAACATGGCTCCCGACCAGCGACTTGTCGCGCTTCGTGGCGGCAAGCGCGACGTTGTCGAGATGAAAAAGAGCCAGCCCAAGCGCGCCCAGCCGGACGACCGGCCGCTGCTCACCGTTTCCAACCTGAGCAAAGTCTATCACCTGCGCAGGGCATCGCTGTTCGGCGGCGAGGCGAGGGTCATCCGGGCCGTCGACGATGTGAGCTTCACCATTCGCCGCGGCGAATGCCTGGGTCTCGTGGGCGAAAGCGGCAGTGGCAAGACGACGGTCAGCAAGATCCTGACACGCGCCATCACCGCGGACTCTGGGGCGGTGATCTTCGACGACGGACAGAAACAGGTCGACGTACTAAAGCTCGACGAGCGCGAATTGAAGGAATTCAGGCCGCGCCTGCAGATGGTGTTCCAGGATCCGGTTAGTTCGCTGTCGCCGCGCATGACGGTCGGCGACATTCTGCGTGAGCCGATGCAGATCCACCGGCAAGGCAATCGCGCCGAGCAGATGATGCGGGCGAAAGACCTGCTGACCTCGGTCGAACTGGGCGCCAATGCGCTCAACCGCTATCCGCACAGTTTCTCCGGCGGCCAGCGCCAGCGCATCGGCATCGCGCGCGCTCTCGCGATGAATCCCGACCTGCTCATCCTGGACGAGCCGGTGTCGGCCCTCGACGTGTCGGTGCAGGCGCAGGTGCTCAACCTGCTCAAGGACCTGCAGAAGGAACTCGGGCTGACATATCTTTTTATCGCCCACAATCTTGCGGTCGTGAACTACATGGCCGAACGTGTGGCCGTCATGGCCGCGGGCCGCATCGTCGAGATAGGGCCGAGCCGAGCGATCTTCGAGGCGCCCGCCCATCCTTATACGAGAGCGCTGCTGAAGGCCGTTCCGTTTGCCGATCTCGACCGCCCGCTGGTGCTGGACGAACTTGTGCTCAAGGGGTCGTCCGATCCCCGTAATTGGCCGGACGCATTCCGAGGGGAAATGCATGACCTTGCCGCCATAGAACTAGGCGGTGGACATCAGGTTCTGGCGCGCCAGACCGCTGATATCGGGGAGATTCACGCATGAAAATCTTCGCTGTATTCCTGGCCCTGCTGGCCATGCTGTCCGTCCCTGCGCGGGCGGACGAGGCGCCGCTGCTGGCGGAACTCGTCAAGGCGGGCAAATTGCCGCCGGAAGCCGAGCGGCTGCCGAAGGAGCCACGCGTCATGACGATCGACGAGTCGTCGGGCCGCACCGTCGGCAAGCGTGGCGGGACGATCCGCACGCTGATGTCGGAGCAGGGCGACCTCAGGCTGATGACGGTCTACGGCTACGCGCGCCTCGTCGCGTACAACAGCTCGCTCGAGATGCAGCCGGATATCCTCTTGAGCTACGAGAACGACAAGAACCGCGTCTTCACCTTCCACCTGCGGCCTGGTCACAAATGGTCCGATGGCACGCCCTTCACCGCCGAGGACTTCCGCTTCCAGTGGGAAGACATACTGACCGACAAGGACATGGAACGCGGTGGCCTCGATTCCGCGTTTCTGGTCGACGGCAAGGGTCCGAAGTTCGAGGTCATCGACGACCTCACGGTGCGCTATACCTGGGAGGAGCCCAATCCGCTATTCCTGCCGGCGCTTGCCGGCGCGCGACCGCTCGATATCTATAGCGCTTCCGCCTACCTCAAGCAGTTCCACGCCAAATATGCGGACAAGGACAAGCTTGCCGCCGAAGTGGCGAAGGAGAGGGTCAAGGACTGGACGCGGCTGCAGATACGCAAGAGCCGCAGCTATCGTTTCGAGAATCCTGACCTGCCGACCTTGCAGCCCTGGCAGAACAAGACCTATTCGCCGGCCAACCGTTACGTGTTCGAGCGCAACCCCTTTTATCACCGGGTCGACCAGAACGGCGTTCAGCTTCCCTATGTGGACCAGGTGGTGATCAACATCGCCGAAAGCTCCATCATCCCGGCCAAGACCGGCTCGGGGGAGAGCGATCTGCAGGAGCGCTACCTCAGCTTCGCCGATTATACGTTCCTGAAAGAGGGCGAGAAGCGCAACAACTACACTGTCAGGCTGTGGACGGTGGGCAAGGGCGCGGCCGTGGCGCTGTTCCCGAACCTCAACACGAACGATGCCGGCTGGCGTGAGCTTTTCCGCGACGTGCGGTTCCGCCGCGCGCTCTCGCTCGGTATCGACCGCACACAGATCAACCAGGTGCTTTTCGCCGGCCTTGCCAAGGAAGGCGCCAGCACCGTGCTTCCGGGCAGCCAGTTGTTCCGCGACGAGCTCGGCAGCGCCTATGCCGAATTCGATCCGGACAAGGCCAACGCGCTTCTCGACGAGATCGGGCTGAAGCGCGGCGACAACGGCATCCGCCTCATGCCTGACGGCAGGCCGCTCGACCTCATCATCGAGAGCACCGGCGAAAGCTCCATGGAAGCGGACGTGCTCGAACTGGTGACCGAGAACTGGGCCGATCTTGGCGTCAAGCTTCTGACGCGCACCAGCCAGCGCGACATTTTCCGCAGCCGCATAGCCGCCGGCGAGACCAACATGTCGGTCTGGGCCGGCGTCGACAATGGCGCCCCGACCCCCGATTTCAGCCCGCAGGAATTCGTGCCGAGCGATCCCTACCAGCTGCAATGGCCGATGTGGGGCACCTATGTCAGCACGCAGGGCACTGCCGGCCAAAAGATCGATGATCCCCAGGCGCAAAAGCTGGTGGACCTCTACAATCAATGGCTGGACTCTGAAGATTCGGAAACCCGGCACAAGATCTGGGAGGAAATCCTCAACATCCATGCCGACCAGGTCTTCTCGATCGGCATCGTGACGGCGACGCTCGTGCCGGTCGTCGTTTCGAACAAGCTGCACAACGTCCCCGCCGAGGGCATCTCGAGCTTCGATCCTTACGGATATTTCGGAGTCTACGAGATGGACGCATTCTGGATGGACTAGGGGCTATGCAGTCCTCAGGCGTGAGCGGGAACAGGGGCCCTGCCGGCGAGTGCAGGGCAGGGGGGACCAACGCGGTCCGGCTTGGGGAAGGTGTGGCCTAGACGATGCTCTACTACATCTTCCGCCGGGTCCTGATGATGATCCCGACGCTGATAATCACCAGCGCGCTGATCTTCGCCATCATAGAGGCCCCTCCAGGGGACTACCTGGAAAGCTACATCGCCGAACTGAGGGCTCAGGGCGAGGCCGTGGACAATGCGAGGATCGAGTATCTTCGCCAGGAATACGGTTTCGACAAATCGCCGGTCGAGCGCTACTTCAACTGGGTCGGCGGCATGTTCGTCGGCGATTTCGGCTATTCTTTCGCCTACGAGCTTCCGGTCACGGCCGTGGTCGGGGACAGGCTGTTCCTCACTATCGTGGTGTCGATGGCGACGATCATCTTCACCTGGCTGATCGCCTTCCCGATCGGCATCTATTCGGCGACGCATCAATATAGTTGGGGCGACTACGGGTTCACCTTCCTCGGCCTGCTGGGCCTGGCTATCCCGAACTTCCTCTTGGCGCTGGTATTGATGTATCTCGCCAACGTCTGGGTCGGCACCTGGATCGGCGGGCTGGTGGACCCGGCCTTCGTCGGCCAGCCGATGAGCTGGGCGAAATTCATGTCTGTCCTGCACCATCTCTGGATACCGGTGCTCGTCATCGGCACGGCAGGGACGGCTGGCATGATCCGCCGCATACGGGCCAACCTGCTGGATGAGTTGCAGAAGCAGTATGTGACGACGGCACGCGCGAAAGGCCTTCATCCCTTCCGCGCGCTTGTGAAATATCCGCTGCGCATGTCGCTGAACTTCTTCATCTCCGACATCGGCTCTCTGCTTCCGGCCGTCATCTCCGGCGCGGAGGTGGTGGCGATCGTGCTTTCGCTCGAGACGACCGGCCCGCTGCTGATCTCGGCGCTGCAACGGCAGGACATGTATCTCGCCGGCTCGTTCCTGATGTTCTTGTCCCTGCTGACGGTCGTCGGCGTGCTGATCTCCGACATAGCGCTTGCCTGGCTCGATCCGCGCATCCGGTTGAGTGGAGGCGTCCGCAAATGACCTTGCCTGCCAACGCGACGCGGCTGCCGCATACTGTTTCGGACCGCCCCTTCGATCCGGACGCCATCTACAAGTACACGGATGCGCAGAAGGCGCTGTTCGAGGCTTCACAACTGAGGCTGATGTGGTGGAAGTTCCGCCGCCATAAGCCGGCGCTGATCTCTGCTATTTTCCTCGCCGTCCTCTATTTCTCGACGCTGATCTCCGAGGTGCTGGCGCCCTACAATCTCGAGACCAGGAATTCGAGCCATATCTATGCGCCGCCGCAGGCGATCCATCTGTTCCACAATGGCGAGTTCATCGGGCCGTTCGTGTACGGCTTCGACTACAAGCTCAACATGGAGAATCTGAAGCGCGAATATGTGCCGAATACGGACAAGGTGCAGCCGCTTCGCTTCTTCTGCAGCGGAGACAAATACAAGTTCTGGGGGCTGTTCGAAGCGCGCTTCCACTTGGTCTGTCCCGCCGAGAAGGGCACGATGTTCCTGCTCGGCACCGATCGGCTCGGCCGCGACGTGTTGAGCCGCATTATCTACGGAGCGCGCATCTCGCTGACGATCGGCCTGCTTGGCGTGGGCGTCAGCCTGGTGCTCGGCATCGTGATCGGCGGCATGGCGGGATATTATGGCGGCCTGTTCGTCGTGCTGAGCCAGCGGCTCATCGAGGTCATCCAGTCGCTGCCGTCGATTCCGCTATGGTTGGCGCTGGCGGCTATATTGCCGATCACATGGTCGCCTATCGTCGTTTATTTCGGCATCACGGTCATCCTCGGCCTGCTCGACTGGACCGGCCTTGCGCGCACCGTCCGATCGAAGCTACTGGCCCTGCGCGAAGAGGACTACGTCTCGGCCGCACAGGTGATGGGCGCCAGCAGCCGCCGCATCGTGTTCCGCCACCTGGTTCCCGGTTTTGCCTCGCATCTGATCGCCACGGCGACGATCGCCATCCCGATGATGATCCTCGGCGAGACGACGCTGAGCTTCCTCGGACTTGGTCTGAGGGCGCCGATCACGAGCTGGGGCGTGCTCCTCAACGAGGCGCAGAACATCAATGCAGTGGCGCTCTATCCCTGGCTGCTCTGGCCCGTCCTGCCTGTCATCCTGGTTGTGCTTGCCTATAATTTCTTCGGCGACGGGCTGAGGGATGCGGCGGACCCTTACAAGTGAGGATTGTAAAGAATATCTGTCGGACGGCGGAGGGACTTCGCCTGTTGAAGCCTGAGAAACGGACTCCGGAACTGGACTGACTCAAATGAGCGACAGAATGGAGCAGAATCTATTCCGGTATATCTGGACGCATTCCAAGCGCCAGCAGATCTGGATTCTGCTCGTCGTCGCGCTGTCGATGCCGACCTATTTCCTGGCGTTCGATATTCCGAAGCAGATCGTCAACGGCCCGATACAGGGCGGCGGCTTCGAGACCCCCGACGCGACGCAGAAGGTAATGCCGATCGTCGTCAGCAATCCGTTCGGGGACCAGTCTTTCACGCTGTTCAGCGGGTTCGAGGTCAGCCGCATGGGGGCGCTGATCGCGCTCTCGTCGGCCTTCCTCGGCTACGTCATCATCAACGGCGCATTCAAGCTCTACATCAACACCTACAAGGGTCGCCTTGGCGAGCGCATGCTGCGTCGCCTCCGCTACCAGCTCGTGGACAGGGTGCTGCGCTTTCCCTTCCCGCAGTACCGCCGGGTCCGGAGCTCCGAGATCGCGACGATGATCAAGGACGAGGTCGACCCGCTAGGCGGCTTCATCGGCGAAGCCTTCGCGACGCCGGCCTTCCTGGTCGGCCAGGCGCTGGCCGCCTTGCTGTTCATCATGCTGCAGAGCTGGGCGCTCGGCCTGGTCACGCTTGCCATCCTGATGGTGCAGACCCTGCTCATCCCCAAGCTGAGGGGCAGGCTGCGCAAGCTGGCGCTCCAGCGCCAACTGACGGCGCGTGACCTGTCGGGACGGGTCAGCGAGATCGTCGACGGCGCGGTCGACATCCGCCTCAACGACAGCACCAATTTCGAGCGTTCGGACATCTCTGACCGCCTGGCGAAGATTTTCTTCATCCGCTTCGACTTCTACCAGTGGAAGTTCATGGTGAAGTTCATCAACAACTTCCTCGCCCAGTTCACGCCTTTCGTCTTCTATCTCGGCGGCGGCATACTGGCGATCCGCGGCAATCTGGACATCGGCCAGCTGGTCGCCGTCATTGCCGCGTACAAGGACCTGCCGGGACCGATCAAGGAGCTGATCGACTGGGACTACCAGCGGCTCGACGTGCAGGTGAAGTACCTGCAGGTCGTCAACGCCTTCGACGTCACGCCGCTGGCGCCGCCGCGCGCGCAGGAGCTCCAGACTGGCAAGGTGCCGCATCTCGAAGGCCCCTTCATCTTCCGCCAGGTGTCGGCGACCGACGAATCCGGCAAGACGCTCGTCAGCGGGCTCGACCTCGAGATCGGCCTGCGCGAGGACGTCGTCGCGATCGGCGCGGCGGGGGACGGCGCCGAAGTCGTCGGCGAACTGATCGCCCGCCTGATGCCGCCTTCCGCGGGCACGCTCAACGTTGGCTCGACCGCGCTCGCGTCGCTGCCGGAATGGCAGACGGGGCGGCGGATCGGCTATGTCGGCCCAGAACCCTTCTTTGCGCATGGCACTGCGCGCGACGCGCTGCTGAGCGGCCTCAGGCATGCCCCCTTCAGACCGCCGCCCGAGGGAACCGCCATGAGCCCGCTGATCCTCAGGGAGGCCACGGCCTCGGGCAATCCCCAGTTCGACAGACAGGCGGACTGGATCGACCACGAAGCGATCGGCGCAAACACCGAGGAAGAGCTGGCCAACCGGATCACCCAAGTGCTCGCGCTGGTGAACCTCGAAGAGGATTTTTACGCGTTCGGGCTGCGCACGAAACTGTCGGACGCGACCGAGGGCGACGGCGAGGAGATGTTCCTCAACGCCCGCCGGATCTTCCTCGAAAGGCTGACTGCCGGCGACAACTCGGCGGACGTCGAGCCCTTCGTCGTGACGCAGTTCAATTCGCAGCTCACGCTGTTCCAGAACATCGTCTTCGGCGCGGTTTCTTCGCCGGAGATGCTGCCGAACGAGTTCCCCGCCACTTCGCCGCTTTGGGAGCTCTTGGCCATCGACGGCCTCGACCGCCAGCTCTATCGGCTCGGCCGGGAAGCGTCGGCCGTCATCGTCGACCTGTTCGGCGAAGTGTCCGACAACATCAAGATCCTGGAACGGCTGGACCTAATCGACCCTACCAAACTGCCCGACTACAGCGCCGCGCTCGGCCGCACCGATGGGGCCGACTATTCGAATGTGACGAGCGCGGACCGGCAGAAATTCATTCGCGTGGCACTAAGCTACAGCGAACCTCGCCACCGACTGGACCTTCTCACCGACGAGTTGCGGGACGCGATCGTGAAGGCGCGCATGACCTTCCGCGAGAAGCTACCGCCGCATCTCGCCGCCGAGTTCTCCTTCCACAACCCTGACCACATCAACCCGTTCGCCTCGCTGCAGGACAACATCCTGTTTGGCCGCATCGTCGACGGCCGAGCAGGTGCGGTCGATCGCGTCAGCGCCCTTCTTCGCGAAATCCTGACTGAACTCGGGCTCTCCTACGCCGTTCTCGACCGCGGATTGAAGTACGAGATCGGGTCCGGAGGCCGTAGGCTCTCGCTGTCGCAGCGCCAGCAACTTGGCCTGGCGCGCGTGATGTTGCGACGGCCGGAATTCCTGATCGTCAACCGCGGCCTGAACGCACTCGACAACCGCACTGTAGAAAAGGTTGTCCGCGGCATTCTGGACATGTCAAAATCGGATGCTGGAGGTTTTGGCGTGCTTTGGATCACATCGACGGAATCCGCGGCTCCTCTGTTCAGCCGGGTGCTGAAGTTCTCGCGCGGCGAGCTGGTTTCGGACGAGACGGTGCAATGAACGGATTCGAAAACTTGTCGCTCCTAACCTCGGGAGCGCATACTCGCAACTGGGGCGTGCCTGCGTTGGCGCCCACGGGAGAGTCACATGAGCCTTGAGGAAGACGCACTGCTTCTGGCGAAAGTCGAGCTCTTTGCCAATGTAGCGCCCCGGCGCCTGAAATTGCTTGCGCTGGCGTCGAGCCGGGTGCTGTTCGCATCGGGCCAGGATCTCTGCGTCGAAGGGGACGAGGGCTATGAGGCCTTCATTCTGGTTTCTGGCGAGGCGGACGTTAAGATCAAGACGCCATCCGGCGTGGCGACCGTGGCGCGGCTGAAGCGCAACGACATCGTTGGCGAGATGGCGATCCTGCGCGACATGCCGCGTACCGCCACCGTGACCGCGGTGTCGGACGTATCCACCCTGCGCATAGGCAAGCAGGATTTCCTGAACCTGCTGAAGGAATTCCCCGAAGTGACAGTCGAGGTCATGCGCTCGCTGGCAGAGCGTCTGGCCCGCACGACCAGCGAGCTGGCGAATCTGCGGTCCGCTGCGAAGGCGTAAGGAATGTCGCTTTCGCCTGCCATCGACATCAGGATCTGGGGCGCGCGCGGTACTTTTCCGATGGTGGGCCTGGAGGCCTTGCACTTCGGCGGCCACACGGCCTGCGTCGAGGTGCGGGCAGGCAGCGGCGTGATGATCTTCGACGCGGGCAGCGGCATCATTCCGCTCGGGAAAGCGCTGCTGGAGGAAGGCGTCACCGAGATCGACCTCTTCTTCAGCCACGTCCACTACGACCACATTATCGGCCTGCCGTACTTCCTGCCGGCTTTCTGGAACAAGGCGAAGCTGCGCATCTGGGCAGGGCACATGCAGGACGGCTCGACGCCAGAGGAATTGGTCGACGGGATTTTTCGACCGCCTTACTTCCCTATCACCAAGGACTACATGCGCGCGGACGTCGAGTATCACAAATTCTCGCCCGGCGATGTGCTTGAGCCTCGTCCCGGGGTGCGCATCGTGACGGGATCGCTGACGCATCCGAACGGGGCGGTAGGCTATCGGGTGGAACATCAAGGCGCGACGTTCTGCTATCTGACTGACTTCGAGCATGACGGCGGAGCCGGCGATGCGGAGATCCTCCGCCTGGCGCACAATGCCGATCTTGCTTTACTCGACGCGACCTATACGCCGGAGGAATATCCGCGCTACGTGAAATTCGGCCATTCGACCTGGGAACAGTGTGGCGCGTTGTGCGCCAAGGCGGGTGTGAGAGAGTGGGGCATGTTCCACCATATGCACATGCGCACCGACATCGATCAGCAGGCGATTGAAGACGCCGCCCGGAAAGTCTATCCGAATTCGTTCGCGGCGCGTCAGGGGCAGCATTTCGAGCTGTATGGACTTCCCGCGCATCACCGGAAGTGACGCTTCCGGCGAGCTGCCTAGTGTCCGGCTTCGTGCAGGGGCGACGTCCATCGAGCCACGCCGCTCGCAAGCAGCGTTTCCAGAAAAGCCTCCGTGAATGCCCACGTCGCTTCATCCTGCACCAGATGATGCGTGAGCAGGCCGTAGGGTTCAGCGTTGTCGGTGCTGCCGGTGCGAAGGGCTTCGAGTTCCCGCGTCAACTGGGCGTCGAGCAAGGCGGCATCGACAAGGCCGCCGCCCGACTTCCATGCCACAGGGTCGAGATGCGTGTTGACCTGCAGCAGCTCGTTGGCTGCAAATTTCCCCAGCCGCGGCGTGTAGGCTGAGACCGCCGCAAAGCCGATCCCCGACAGCGCCGTCACCACCTCCGGCGCGATACGGTTCCATGGCGGCGTGAAGACGGGCAGTGCCTTGTCGCCGAAGAGGTTGGCCAGCCGCTGCCGACCCGCGGTGATTTCCCCAACCATGACAGGCAGCGGCCGATGCAGTCCGAACTCGGCTTTCTTTTGATTGCCCGGTGCATGATTGGCGTGCTGCCAGCCATGCGTCAGCACGAAGACGTTGGGAAGGGGCTGCAACCTGGCTGCAAGCTCGGGGATGGCCGGCTTGGGAATGACCGCAAGATGGAGCGGTGCAACGAATTGAGCCGCAAGCGCCAGCAGCCGCTCGAGCGGAGGCGTAGGCGCGACAGCATCGTCGTCTCGCCACCAGACCGGCAGGAACAGGCCTTCTTCACGCCAGCGGGCAAGCTCCGCAGTTGCCGTCGGTAACGGCCGTGTCATTCGCGCGCGTCCAGCAGATCGAGAAGGATGCGGCTAGTGCGCGCCGCACCATCGAACTTCAGGCCATCGGCCCTGAAGCGCCCACGCTGGACCGCAGCCATCGTCGCCGCAGCAAGGTTCTGAGGCGTGAGATCGTCTTCCGCTATCTGTCCGAAGCCGTAGCGTTCCTGCAGGGACGATGCGCGCAAGGTCTGTTCCACCTCGCCTGCTTCGGCGAACGGCACGAAGACGCCAGGCACGCCTGCCTGCAACCAGTCGATGGCAGTGTTGTAGCCGCATTGACCGACGGCGGCGGCGCAGTGCGTCAGCATTGCGCGATAGTCCGCACGCAGCGGTTCGGCAAACACCGGTGCGCCGTTTGCGATATCATTGAGCCTGGCGCAGACGGCAGCCGCATCACTGCCGCCGACCAGCAATCGCCAGCGATGGGTGCCGATGCGCGCGGCTTCGATCGACATCTCGAACAACTTGCGCCCGACCGGCCCGCCGCCGGCGGTGACGATGATCTCGCCGGCGCCTTCCTGTTCCCCTGGATTCCTGACGAGGTCTGGGGGAGCGATGAAGCCGGTGTAGTGTAGCAGCCGCGCCGTTTCCGGCGTCACCGGCCAGCTTGCCTCGAGGGGGACGACGCCGGCGTCCGAATGGACAAGCACGCCGTCGTAGTGCTCGGCGAGCCAGATCTCGGTCTGCTGCGCCTTCTTTGCATTGGAGGGCGGCGCAAGGATATCGCGGATGGAGGAAAGCACGAGCGGCGCTGGAGCCATCGTCTTGGCGAAGGTGAGCGCTGCCACGAATTCCTCGCGCAGGACACGGCGTCCGAACGGGAAAAGCTCGGTGACCAGAACGTCGGGCGGGCTGCTGCGGAGTGTCTCTTCGAGGACACGGATCCGTTCGAGCATGAATTCCGGGCTGACGGGATTCCCTTCGCTGTCGAGCAGGCGCGTGAAGCTCGTGCCGTCCGAGCGCAGGGGCGGCAGCTGGACGAAATCGACGCCGGAGAGATCGAGATGAGCAGTCGGCATTCCGCCCGAAATGAGCAACGGTGCGAGACCGGCATCGCGCAACGCCCGCGCCAAGATGAGCGAGCGACTGAGATGCCCGGTGCCGAGCAGATGGGTGACCAGGATCGTGACCCGCCTCATGGACCGTCAACCTTGGTCAGCCGCACCGGCTCGTTGTCGTGCGTAAGCGAGCCGTCATCGTGAACATCTATCCGGTAAAGGCGGTCGCGCTTGACCTTGAAGGGAGGCGGTCCGTCGAAATCCCATCCTGTCGCGCGAGCAAGCAGGACACGCATGATGCCGATATGCGAGACGACCAGCATAGATCCTTCGACGGAACCGAGCCAAGGCTTCACCCGCTCCCAAACGCGCCGCGGCGTTTCTCCGCCCGGCGGTTGATAATCCCATCCCCATGCCTCGATATGGCGATAGCCGGAACTGCTGTCTTCCAGCAGGTCGATGCCGCGTTGACCCTCCCAACGGCCCCAGTCCATCTCGACCAGTGCGGGCACAATGGCAGGTTCGCGCCCGGTGACGATGCGCGCAGTCTCCACGGCGCGGACCAGCGGGCTGGAGAGTAGCGCAGCGCTTTGGAACTCCCCCGGCAGCCGAAGACGGGAGAGATGCTCGCGCGCTTGCTCATCCAGCGGTTCGTCGACACGGCCTTGTATCCGGCCGGCGCGGTTCCACGCGGTGTGGCCGTGGCGCAGAAGTGCGAGGCGGGCGGTAATCAGCGGCGGTTTTCCGAAAGGAGAGGCGACAACTCCGCCGTCAGAACGGCGCGCGCTGCGGGCAACAGATGTCCGGCGGCGATCCGCTCCCGACCGTTGCGGCTGGCGGCGAGCAGTGCATCAGCGTCGCCGGCAAAGGCATTGATCGCGTTGGCATAGGCAGAGGGATCGCCGGCCTGAACCAGCCGACCGCCATCGCGGACGACTTCCCTGACACCTGGCCTGTCCTCAGCCAGTACGGGGCAACCCTGGGCCTGCGCTTCCAGATAAACCATGCCGAAAGCCTCGCCGACGCCCGGCCACGCCAAGAGGTCGTTGTCCCTGTATTCCCTGGCGATCTCGTCCTGATCGAGGGCGCCCAGAAACGCTACCTTGTCGTGGAACCGCGAAAACAACGCCTCTACCTCTCCCCGGGCCGGCCCGTCACCGATGATCCTTAGCGACCATGCCCGCGATTGCACAAGAGCCAGCGCTTCGGCCAGCGTCCTGTAGCTCGCCAACTTATCTCCGGGGCGGAACATTGCACAGGCGAGTAACCGAAAAGTGTCAGACCGGGAGTGCGGTTGCCATGGGGGCAACGTCTCTGTGGCGAGGAAGGGCCGCAGATGGGCGAGCCGCTGATCCCCGACGCGGTCGCGCTCCAGCGCTTCGCGGTCGTGTTCGGTGAGATAGAAGATGACATCGGCTGCGTCGCAGGCGGCTTCCGCCGCGTTGGCGAACCGGGCATAGGGACCATTCAGGCGCTTCGATGCGCGCGTTCCTTCGATGATGGCATAAGGGATGTCCCATTGCCTGGAAAGGCGCGGGCCAAGCAGGTCGGGCGCCTTGTAGTAGCTGTGATAGGTCAGCCAGAGGTCAGGTCGGGGACCGGCTGCGAGCCGTTCGATCTCGCGCTCCGCTTCTTCGAGGATACGGTCCTGTGTTGCCGCGTCGCCTGCGCCGTCTCGGCTGCGCAACCGGCTTGCAAGATGGACCTCGCCCAGGCCGGCTCCGCCAAGCGCGGCAAGCAGGGCGCGCGCCATAGTCCGGTCACCCGAGGGAACGGGATCATCAGGCGGTTTCATCGGAGCGTAGAAGGCGATCGCGCTCATCGGGCCAGAGCTGTCTGCAGCCGGGAAGACAGCAGGTCGATGCCTGCGTCCATGCCAAAACTTTCCACCAGCCGCTTCCGGGCCGCGACGCCCAGTCCTGCACGGCCTTCGGGGTCGGCGATCATGCCAGCGAGAGCCGCGGCGAGCTGTTCGGCGTCGGGCTCGACGAGGATGCCTTGCTTTCCGCTCTCGATGAATTCGGGAATGGACGAGACGCTGGTCGACAGGATGGGCAACTCCTGACTCGCGGCTTCCATGAGCACATTCGGCAGTCCGTCGCGATCGCCGTCGCTGGCGATGCGGGACGGAAGCACGAAGATATCGGCGTCGCGTAGTGCTGCGATGACTTCGCCCTGGTCGCGCGCGCCGCGCCATTCGATGCGGTCGGAAAGGCCGAGCGTTCGGGCACGCGCATTGAGCACCTGGGAGAGGTCGCCGCCTCCGATATGGATGAAGCGCCATTTCTGCGCGGCGGGCAGCCTGGCCAGAGCATCCAAGAACAGATTGTAGCCCTTCTTCTCGACCAACCGGCCGACCGAGATGATGGTGACGGGATCGCTGGAGCCGTCGCGCGGCGGTCGCGGAGGAGGCGGCGATGGAAAGCGCGACAGGTCCAGCCCGTGGTAGACGAGATCGAGCTTGGCAGGATCGGTCGAAAGGCTCCGCAGATGGTCCGCGCCGAGCCCGGTGCAGGTCACGCCGAAGGTCGAGCGTTCGAGCTTGTCGCGCTTTTCCCAGTCGGGCGATATCCAGATGTCCTTGGCATGGGCCGAAAACCCCCAGTCGACGCCGCGCATCATGCTGGCATAGAGCGCCACCGACGACGGCGTATGCATGAAGTGGGCATAGACGAATTTCAGGTCCGGCGCGGCTTCGCGTGCGAGCACGGCGGCCTGGCCGAACCGGCGCACGCGATTGGGCGTCGGATCATGAGCGAGATGCTTCAGCCAGAGTTTCAAAGCCGATCCGAATCCCTTCAGGCGCACCGAATGGGCGAGGCCTTTCAGCACACGCAGGGGTTCCTGGTAAAGATATTCGGGGAGGTAGCGGACCCTGGCCTTCAGGGCATCGTGAAGGGCGTGGCGTTTCTTGTCGGTCGGGTGTCGCATCGACCAGACCTCGAAGCGCAAGCCGCGATTCTCGAGCGCCACGAGTTCCTGCGCGATGAAGGTCTCGGAGAGGCGCGGCCAGCCCTTCAAGACGACCGCGAGCCGCCCGGCAGACGGTACCGCGTCGTTCATGCGTTGGCAGGAGTGCTGATGAGCGATTTCGTCAGCGCGATGATCTTTTCCAACCCGTCCATGAAGCCGGCCGGGGCCTTGCCCGAGGGCCGCTTCTGGAAGGGAAGTTCGCGAATCGCTCTGGCCATGACCTCCGGGCCTTCGCCGTCGCGTTCCCGGTCAAGCATGCGGATCAGTCCGAGCTGTTCGGCGACGGAGGCGCGAATGTGCTGTTCCATGCGCGGCACGGTTCGCGGCGCGATCACGGCGCGGCAGTCGAAGGAGAGTATTTCGCAGAAAGTGTTGTAGCCGCCCATGGCGACGACGCCGAGCGCATTCTGCATCAAGCCCTCTATGCGAGAATCGAAGCCGACCGCGGTGACGCGTGGCTCCAGCGCCGCCACGCGCTGGTCGAAACCGGCGCGCCTTTCGCCATTGAGGAAGGGGCCGTAGACGATCAGCGCATCGGGCTGCAACGTCGGATCGTTTTCGTAGGCGCGCAGCGTCCAGTCGACCAGCGCTTCGCCGTCTCCGCCGCCGCCAGGCGTCACCAGCACGAATGGCTTGTCCGGCAGGGCGGCCGGGATTTCGTGCGGAACGAGCCGCCGCAGATAGCCGGTGTAATGGACCCGCCGCTTGAAGTCCTCCGAGATGTCGAGGCTCTGCAGCGGGTTGTAGATGCTCTGGTCGCCATAGACCCAGAACTGGTCATAAAATTTGTCGGCAATGTCGAGGGCGCCCTTGCGCTCCCATTCCTGGCTGAGTGCCTCGGGGGAATCGAGAATGTCTCTGATACCGAGGACGATCTTGGCGCGCCCCATCTCCTTGAGGATTTCGAGCGTGGTGGTGAGTTCGCCACGAAAGCCTGCCGGCTCTTTGTCGACGATGACGAGATCCGGGTTGAACGTCACGGCCGCGGCGAGGATCACGCTGGCGCGCAGCGCCGTCGTCTGCTCGATATCCATATTGAGCGATTCAGAGACATAGTCGGCGTCTACCGTCTTGACGACGCCGGGCATGCGGATGTGGTCGACGCCGGGCGGAAAGGTAAATCGGCCGGCGACGGGAGATCCCGTCAGGATAAGCGCCGACGAGCCTTCAAGCGAGGAAACGAGCGCCTCCGCAATGGCGCGCGAGCGCCTGAGATGGCCCAACCCGAACGTATCGTGGCTGTAGAGCAGAATATGCGGGGCGCGGTTGGCCTGGTGGACTCCGTCACGCATACAATGATCCCGCTTCGTATCAACTGGCCGCGCAACCGGAATAGTCGTTTGGAGGCAACGATACAATTAGACTCCGGCGGCCGATTTGTGAATAGGTTCGGCCAAAAGACGCCGTAACTTCAAGAGAAGCAAGAGGCCTTCCGCAAAGGCGACCTAGGCTTTAAATGATCGGACGAATCCCTCCGGAACCTGATCAAATCCTTTGAACGACTTGTGGGCAGATGAGCATGGGCAGAACAATTGACCAGCGCATCGCTGCATCCGGGCGAACCCCGGAGGAACACAGGGATATCGTGAGGTCGCTCGAAACCGACCCGCGTGGTTGCCGTTTTGTGCGGCTGGATTTCGAAAGCGGCGATTTTAGCGGCTGGAGCGTCAGGCGCCTCGCAAAACCTTATTCGGCGACAATCCAGGGCGAAATCGTGCGCACCGGCACGAAAGCCTGCCGTTTCGAGATCAGGCCGGGAGATCGTGTGTCCCAGGGGCTGCGGGCCGAACTGCGCGACTGGTACAACGCTCCGTTCGAGGAGGACACCTGGTATGGTTTTTCCACCTATTTGCCGAAGGAGTTCGATCCGCCGGAAGGGGTGGGCGTGGTGCTGGCGCAGTGGCACGACCAGGCGGAACTAGGCGATCCCGCCGGAAAGCCGCCACTTGCCATCCGCTATCTGGACGGCACTTTGCGCTTCACCGGGGCGTTTTCGGAAGTCGCCTCCCAGAATCCGGACAAACGGTATGTTTTTCATGAAATACCGGACATCCCTCACGAGATGTGGCTGGATTTCGTCTTCCGGATTCACTGGTCGAGGAAAGGGGATTCCAGCATGGACGCCTTTCTCGGCGGGCAAAGGATATTCCGGTTCGACGGGCCGCTTGGCTATCGAAACGAGATAAAAGGCCCGTATTTCAAGTTCGGCGTCTATGCGAGCGGAGAGATCAGCAGTCCGCTGGTTGCTTATCACGACAATTACAGCCGCGCCGACAGCTTCGAAGCCGTCGATCCCAGCGCCGGTTGCCATCCAACGGACAGAGCATGAGCAAGCCCGTCGGAACAGTCGCCATCGTTACGCTCGCCGGCGAACGGCTGGAAGCGCTGCCGGCTAATGGCGAATTCGCCACCATCTTTTCCCTGGGATTGGCCGGCCA